>CALCSG010000079.1 GCA_937894085.1 uncultured Gammaproteobacteria bacterium
AATGCAATTTGAACGAATACTGCTCGTTGCCATCCATGGCCTCCCAGCATAAGCACATCCATGTGCAAAAAAAGGAGGCATAACGCCTCCTTTCTTAAAACTGCTTGAGATTTAACAGTTTATACTTTACCCATAACCGCAAAGCTTTTAATAAAAGGTGTTGCCATACGAGGATCTTTAACCATCGCTTTGAAATCACCTGCATTAAATTTTAACTTACCTGTTGTAACAGCCATGCCCAGACCAGCCATACCTAATTCTTTTTCAAACCACTTGTTCCAGTTTGCAGAATCGGCACGCATATCCCAGTTTAGTTCCTGTCCATCATAACCACCGGCTTCAGTTACTTTTCCATTTTCAATTTTCAGGTACCCTGTTGCAGCATCATCCCCTTTGAAGCCATAACCGATAACAGAACTGAATTCAATTTTTTCTAAAGCATCAGATAATTCTGGCTCATCGTTCCATTCCTGCTGGAATTTTTTCATCCATTCATCACTAAATAAATCTGACATATTTTAAATACCTGTTGTTAATTGTTTTGAGCTTAGTATTTTTATAGATAAAGACCTTTAAAGCCAGTAAAAAAAGACCGAACTTCACTGAAAATTTTTATACCCTCATTGAATTAAAAACAATCAATGAGGATTTTGTTGTTGTGCCAAAGCCTGGTTATTAATTCACTCAAAAAATATAGGAGTGACCGATATAAAGATTGCGATAGTTGATAGATTTTAGTGATTAAGTGTCAAAATATAAATTATAAAAAAGGCTGAATAATTTTTAACAGGTTTTCTATTACGATGGGTTTTTCCACGACTGCATTCATACCTGCTTTGAGATATCGTTCTTTCTCATCGCTCATGACACTGGCACTTACACCAATAATCGGAATTTGACTGCGGCCTTTATCCTTCCCCATCCGAATGATCCTGGTAGCAGATATACCATCCAGCACAGGCATCTGTATATCCATTAGTATTAAATCGAATTTCTGTGCCTGGATTTTTTCAACAGCGACCTGTCCGTTTTCTGCTTCAGTAACATGTAGACTCTTCTGTTCCAGCAATGTACGTGCAACTAAACGATTAATATTATCATCGTCAACGAGTAATACAGAGAGGTGGGTGGGAATAGTTAAATTTTGGCTGGTACCTATCGTCGCCGTATTTTCTACCGATACCGGTAGAACAGTTTTAAACTTGAAGCAACTGCCTTTAGCTGGCTCAGAACTAACTTGCAAACTCCCGTTCATTAAATCGACTAATCGTTTACAAATAGCCAGCCCCAGCCCCACACCCTTGTTACTAAAACGGTCAACTTCGAGTTGGCGAAACGCTTCAAAAATAAGCTTTAGTTTATCGGGTTCAATGCCGATGCCTGTATCAATAACGGTTACTTGCAATTTAAACTGATTTTGCAAGCCTGGTTGCCCTCCAAAGATGAGTTTCACTTCGCCACTTTGAGTATATTTTGCCGCATTACTAACCAGGTTTACTACTATTTGAAGTAATCGAGCGCTATCTCCCAGCAAAAACTTTGGCAACTGTTCATTTACTTCTGTAATTAATGTGGTCTGGCTGTTTTCGAAAAGTGGTTCTACTATATTTTGTATATCGGTAACCCAGTTGAAGGTATCGAACGAATTGATATCCAGCAACAGCTTTCCTGACTCTATTTTAGAAAGATCCAGCAGGTCATCAATTAGGGATAACAGGCTTTTACTCGAACTGTCGAGGGTTTCGATATACAGTTCCTGAGCCTCACTAAGTTCTGTACCGCGTAATACCTGAATCATTCCCAGTACACCATTCATAGGGGTTCTGATTTCATGACTCATACTGGCCAGGAAAAGACTTTTGGCTTTATTGGCCGCTTCAGCTTGAATTTTGGCAGATTCGAACTCATGAGTTCGTTCTATCACCAGCCGCTCAAGATTTTTTTGATGGCTGGTCAGTTCATTATCATAAGTCTGAATTTGTTTCAGCATGTCATTAAAGCCGTCTACCAGGGTACCCAGCTCATCGTTACCCAATCGCTTTGCCCTGTAGCTAAAGTCTCTTCGCATGGCAACCACCTGCATGGTGCCAAGCAAACGCTGCACAGGTACTGATACGACACGTTGCAATCTGCCAGAAAGTAACAGGGCAATAAACATCGAAATTAAAAACATCCCC
The DNA here is from genome assembly GCA_937894085.1 of uncultured Gammaproteobacteria bacterium. Lineage (GTDB taxonomy): Bacteria > Pseudomonadota > Gammaproteobacteria > JACNJF01. Next base: position 2,178 of record CALCSG010000079.1, read on the forward strand.
AACCCCACATAAGATTGCCTGATGAGACGGTTATACAATCGACTCATATCACCAATGATTAGAAAGTCACCCACCGCTGTACCATCGAACATAATGCTTTCTTTAACTTCGATTTTTCCCAGAATTGACTCAAGCGTAGAGTGCAATAACCCCTGCTTTTCTGTAGCACCGTAGCGCGTTGATTCATGCTCTACAAACAGATCACCATTGTTGCGCTTAATGCCTGCCCAGATTACGTCATCCTGAGATGACAGACTTTTTAACACCTCGGTAGCCGTCTCTACATCCCGAAAGGCAATCGCTGCACTACTGTTGGCACCGAGAACGGTTGCTAGAGATTTAAAGCGAACGATGGCATCATCACGCGCGGAAATGATCTCTAACGACATAAATAGTAAAATACAGGGTAATAACACTGCGGAAGTGGTGATAAACATGATCGCTTCCAGTTTATGTTTAATACTGGCGTTTTTCAGGATCATGGTATTTCCTGGTAGCCAATCACTTTTGCCATACGCAGCAATTTCGAACTTATTTCAAGATTAAGTTTTCGGGCCACACCCAGATTTATCTGGAACCGTGTGCGCTTCTTTTCACGATAAAGCTCTATGATACCACCGGCTGCGACAAAACCGGGCACTTCGCTAATGCTAAGAACAGGTTGATCAGCAATCAATTTTAAGATGCCTGTATAGCGTTTTGACTCTGAGGAAGCGATATATAGAAGCTGACATGTAGCAAAACTCTGATCATCTCCGACAACTTTGATAACAACCGGGTGACCTTTAATAATCTTCCCCCCCCAGTTGATTCAGATCATCTACCAGTTCATCTTCACCTGTAGTACACAGAGTGAACGGTTTGTACTGATGACTCCAGGTATTATCCGGCCAGGTCGTCAATCTGGCAAAGTTGAAGATATAAGCGGCTTTAAACAGACGCTCATCATCAGGATATGTATCGGCAATAGCAGATTGTGGAACAGAGACCAGCAGGCATACACTGAACAACAGCAATCTTGTAAACAGCTGTTTCAATACTTTCTCCGTACACTGCTGCTTATGAAGCCAGATATATGTTTCAGCCTTATCATCCTTAACACAACATCCTAAAATTTATATCGCATCTCGATATAAACGTTTCGATCAGGTAATGCCAGGTCATCTTCAATAGATCCAGTACTGTACTCCCTGGCATCAATATCAAACAAATTACGTATCGAACCAACTAGCTCAATATTTTTTTGACCGGCATACCGAAAAGTTGTATCTGTCATAAAATAGCTATCAAGTGGTGCATGGCTATCTGTCGAAGGTCGAGGACGCTTGCCAAACCAGTTGGACTGCAGACTCCAGTTCCATTTTGGTAGAAAGCCCCAGTCAGCGCGGGCATAAGCCGTTTTTTCAGGTACCTGAAAATATTGAAACTCATCATTTTCCGGATTCTGGATTGCGTAGTTTGCCAATATCCTCAGATCATCAAGAACCTGCCACTGTACTTCAAACTCAATACCTTCAGTCATGTGATCACCCGTATTCTGAAACTGTTTCTTGGGTACGCCGACAACGTTAATCGCCTGAATAATGTCTGTCTGTTCGACATAGAACAGGTTCATGGATAACTGCAAATTATTACTGGCGGCATATGAAAAAGACAGATCCAAAGTTTGCGAACGCTCTGCATCAAGTTGATCATTAGGTAAAGCTCTGGAGGTTTCCGAGAACAGTTCCTGATAGGCAGGTGCCCGGAATGCCTGACCGTACATCAGTTTACTGGTCAACTTATCCGTGCTTTGCCAGACCAGGGCCAGACGCGGATTAATGGCGTGACCGAAGTCAGAGTAATGGTCATAACGCGCACCGGCCGTCAATTCCCAATCATTTGAAATACTCCAGATATCCTGTAAAAAGAAGTATCTTATCTTGCGTATTTTTTCCGGTGCAAAAGCATAAGGAGAGTCCGAGACATTAACCAGGGGGCTGCCTGCAGGGAGCATAATTCCATCCGGCCCTAAACCGCTGTTGACCCATTGTTCCACATAGTATAAATCCTGTAACGTATAACCTGCACCTAAACGTAATGCATGCCGCTGTATGCCGCTATACAGACCGCTAATTTCAAATGCCAGTTGACGCTCGGCGGATTGCATATGATTAATCTGGCCATCGGGGTATGCGCCTGAGGCATCAACAAACCCAGGCGGGCGTTCCTGAAAGCCGCTGCCAGAGGAATATTCCAGATTCTTATAGCGCAGTTCTGAAGATAACACCCAATCGTTGTTAAATGTCTGATTGTTATAAAATAGATCGATGTTATAGGCATTGTCACTAGCCCGCGTTACAGGATCGAGCACTCCCGCACCTGTCAGCCCGATTTCCATGTTACTGTGGCGCACATAATCGGTATGCAGGCGCCAGTTTCCACGGGCTATAGACAGTCGTATATCTTCACTATTCCAGCCATAGCTGGCATTATCCGGAGCATAAGAAACATCGGGATTATAATTTTGATCCTGCTGCGTCTGCCTGTCGCTGGTTATCAACGGGCTGTATCCACCTGTCTTCGATAAATCAGCGGTAAACCCTATTTCAAAACCGTTCAGCTGCGCTCCATGCTGTATCCAGGCAGACTTTGTATCAAAGCTTCCTACCCGTACACCGGCCTCGGAACTCTCAATTTTGCCCGCTGTTTTGGTAATCACATTGATGACACCGGCTGTGGCATCGGCCCCGAACAGCGCAGATCCAGGGCCACGAATTATTTCAACACGTTCAATGATGCTTACCGGTAACCCTTTCCAGAAAATACCGAAAACCCACATCAGGTCCTTCATAGGCTTGCCATTAACCATCAACAGCGTTTGCGTAGCCCTCGCTCCACGAAAATGAATCAAAGGTCTATTATTGAAAGTATCAGTTCTGATATAAATTCCAGGTACTCCCTGTAAAATATCCACCAGATTAGTTGCACCGGTCGTTTTAAAATCATCTGAAGTAATCACCGTAACCACCGCAGGTGCCTGCTTGAGAGTTTTTTTGGTAGCCGTTGCAATGCTGGTCTCAAGACTGACTAGCTCCTCAAAACTTAGCGATAGAAAATGCTCCAGCCTCTCGTTTGTCTGTGTATCGGCAAATAAAGATTGGGTTAACCCAAGAAACAGGAATACAGCCAGATGACACTTCATATTTTAGAGGTATCTTGCAGTATTAAACATGTCTCGTGAGGGCCACTGGCTAGTGACATGAGAATAAAACAAGCATAATACGAGATGGCAAGTTGCACAGAATTCTTTTGACTTCTGCTGCGTTATTATAATTTTCCATGGATTATTAGTTTTTTTAGAATAATCATTAATCAGTCAACTATGTTAGATTACCTGGTGCATATATTAGTAATTGCTAAATATTGACAATAGTATCAAGTTTTAAAGATTCGCAGGCGACACTTACATCTAATAAATTAAATGGCGAACTTTATCTTTCCATTTACCAAGTTTATTTATAACAGCTTTTACGCAAATTATGAATCACTTTTCTCAGTAGCCATTATTCGTGGATTCAAGTTGATAGTACAACAACTGACTTAATTCTTTAGGAAGTTTGACCTGCTGTTTTACCCATTAATAAGCGTTTTGACCTTAAACTCGCAGTTTCCTATATCGCGCCAGGAATCACTGCGTTTGGCACATAGCACTTAATTTCCAGGTTAACCAAATATACAGTCTTTATATCAACAGATTGATTAAACCCTAAGCTTGCTGTGCCTGTATGACAGCAACTATCACCAACTTATCGTTGCCAAAGTAAAATCACCAACAACTAAGGAATACTTTTAGCAAAAAAATCAAGGTCATTTGAAATAAGGTTTCTCTGAATTTTGGAATATTCAGAATCACTGACAGGCCCCATCTCAACACGGTAATAAGTTTCACCTTTAACCTCTGCCGATTTTATCGATGCTTCTAATCCGAGAAGCGCAAGCTCGGCTTTTCGCCGGTCAGCATCCTGCATTCTCTGAAAAGAGCCGGCCTGAATGATATACCTGCCAGCAACCGGTTTTTTGCTGTTTGAAGCATTTGGAATATCGGCCTGTTTATCGGCTGTGTCCTGAATTTCAACTTTTCTTTGCGGTAACACAGTATAAAAATCAAAAACAGGTTTGGTATTAATGCCTGTACTTTGCGTAGCACTACTTTCCTGTCGCCCGCTCTTAACAATATTCTGGTCCAGAAAAAGAATAAAGGAGACAAATAAACCGATAATAAGGGCCAGAGATATCCACACCCAGGGCGATGATTTTTTAGCTTCAGTCACTATTCAACCTACATTTTTTCGGGTGCGCTGACACCCATTAACAGCAAACCATTTTTAATCACCTGCCTGGTCGCAAATGCCAGCGCAACACGAGCATTACGCATTTCTTCATCTTCAACGATAAATTTATGTGCGTTGTACCAGGAATGAAATTGCTGAGACAGTTCGCGCAAATAATTAATGACAATATGCGGCTCTCTTCGTTCTGCGGCACTTGCCACCCGCTCCGGATAGATAACCAACTGTTTGAGTAATGCCTGTTCATGTGCATTCTCCAGTTTCTGCAGGTTAACCTTGTCGAGAGCAATTTTTACACCCAGTTCGGCACATTGCCTTTCAACACTGCAAATACGTGCATGTGCATATTGCACATAAAAAACAGGATTATCGGTAGACTGTTCTCTGGCCAGGTTTAAATCAAAATCCATATGCTGATCGACTTTACGCATCACGTAGAAAAAACGTGCCGCATCATTTCCCACATCTTCACGCAACGTACGCAACGGCACAAATTCACCCGAGCGCGTCGACATCGACATCATTTCACCATTCTCATAAAGGTTGGCAAACTGCACCAGTAAAATTTCAAGTTTGTCTGCCGGGTAATCCATCGCCGTCAACGCGGCCTTTACCCGGGCAATATAACCATGATGATCAGATCCCCAGATATTGATCACCTGCTCGAATCCGCGATCAAACTTATTCATGTGATAGGCTATATCGGAGGCGAAATAAGTGGTTTGTCCATTTTCACGTTTCACAACCCTATCCTTTTCATCTCCAAAATCGGTTGACTTAAACCATAGAGCTCCATGCGATTCATAAACCCGACCTTTATCCTGTAGCGTTTGAATGGCTTTATCAACCAGTCCTTTTTCAGTCAATTGCCGTTCTGAAAACCATACATCATAATCAACACCAAACTGCTTCAAATCTTTGCGGATAACGTCGACCAGCGTATCCAGAGCCAGATTAAAAACAGTTCTATATTTTTCTGCGCCCAACAGGTTTTTGGCATTTTCAATCAGGTCATCGATATGTTTCTCCTTATCACCTTCAGGATGATCTGCATGCACACCCTTGAAGACAGCTTCAGCATCTATCCGGTAAGCATCACCATTTTCACGGTGCAATGTCGCCGCAATGTCCCAGATGTAATCACCCTGGTAAGCATTTGACGGGAACATGATTTGTTCACCGGCCAGATCAAGGTAGCGCAACCAGACCGACGTCCCCAGAATATCCATCTGTCGACCGGCATCATTGACATAATATTCACACTGTACATCGTGTCCGGTGGCTTTCAATAAATTTGCCAGCGTTGCGCCATAAGCGGCCCCTCTTCCATGCCCTACATGCAATGGCCCGGTCGGGTTGGCCGACACAAATTCAATTTGAATTTTTTTGTTTTGCCCGAAATCACTAAGCCCGAATTTTTCAGCCTGCTGTAACACCGTTTGTACAATCGATAAATTAAACCCTGCACGTAAAAAGAAATTGATAAACCCCGGCCCGGCTATTTCAACTTTTTCCAGCCAGTCCTGGGTACCGATCTGTTGCACTATTTTTTCGGCTAACTGTCGCGGAGGCATACCGGCCTGTTTGGCATTCGCCAGACAAACATTGGAAGCAAAATCGCCCTGCGCCAGATCTTTACTGGCTGTGATAATGATTTTGGGTTGAAAGCTGTCAGCCAGATCACCCTGTTTAATGAGAGAATCTATTGACTGCACAAGAAGTTGTTCAAGTTGTTGCTTCAAGTCGGGGGCCTGCTAGAGATCAAAAGAGCGAATTCTACATGGATGTCGAGCCAGACTAAAGGATATAGATCTCCAATAAGGTTTAAACTTTACTGATTACTGCAAAGACCTGGCAAAAATTAACTTTTAAAAGAGTTTCCTCTCGCAAAGATCGCAAAGTGAAATCAAACTAATTTATTATCCCGATAAATTTAACTTTACTTTATCTTTCTTCGTGCCCTTCGTGCCTTCGTGGTGAACATCCTATAAATCCAGCGGATCAACATCAATCGTCAGGCGTGACTTTGCCGTATTTCGAATGCCCTGAATCTTCGGCATCAATTGTTGCAGAATCTGCCTTATAGCCTGGGTATTGTCAGATAAAATTGATAACTGGGCACGAAAACGGCCGATTCTACGTGTCATCAATGCAGGCATCGGGCCAATTATCTTTACCGGAGAGGCAGTATTAAGTTCCGTTAATATCTGTTTTAGCTGATCAAGTTTTTGCATGGCCAGCGCCAGCTCTACCGCATCGACCTGAAAAGTAACAACCCGGGCATACGGTGGAAACCGCACCATTTCCCGTTCCTGCAGGATACCTGTAACCAGTTCAGAATAACTCTGATGGCAAAGATTCAACATCAGGGGATGAGACGGAAAAGCAGTCTGCAACAGGGCCTGGCCTTTTTTCTCAGCTCGACCGGCTCGTCCTGAAACCTGTAACACCGTTTGTACCAGACGTTCACTGGCTCGGTAAAAGCTGCTGTACAGGGCCTGATCAGAATCAAGCAAACCCACCAGCGTAATATGCGGATAATCATGCCCTTTGGCCAGCATTTGAGTCCCGACCAGTATGCAGGGATTCCCTTCCCGTACCGGTTTCATCTTGAGTTCAAAGTGTTTTGAAGATTTCACACTGTCACGATCGATGCGTATCACCTCAACTGTAGGAAACTGGAGCTTTAAAAACTCTTCCAGCTGTTGGGTTCCCACACCGTAATGACGAATTTCCTTTACCCCGCAATCAGGACATTTATGCGGCACCATTACGCTAAAACCACAATGATGGCAAATAAGCTTATTAACCGACTGATGCAGAGTCATTCTGGCATCACATTGATAACAGGAAGATTGCCAGCCACATTCATGACACATCACGACCGGTGCAAATCCACGTCGGTTGAGATACAGCAATACCTGCCCCTGAGCATTAAGATGCTGTTTTATCGCCTTCAACAATTGCGGCGAACAACCTGTATTTAAAGGCACCTGGCTGCAATCGAGCAATTCTATAGTCGGTGGTTTTGAATTATTGACCCGTGTATCCAGTCGGTATAAACGGTAATGTGGCTTCGATAAATTATGTAATGATTCCAGTGATGGCGTAGCAGACCCCAGTACAACCGGTATATCAAGCATTTGAGCTCGTTTAATCGCCACATCTCTTGCATGGTAGCGAATCCCATCCTGCTGACGAAAAGACGCATCATGCTCTTCATCAATAATAATTAGCCCGAGGTTTTGACTTTCTGAAAACAGCGCCGAGCGGGTGCCTATAATGACCTGAGCGATTCCACGTTTAAACTGATCCCAGCTCTGATATCGCTGTAAGTCAGTCAACGCCGAATGCGATGAAACGACGCCCTGCCCCAGCCGGCTTTGCAAACGTTCTAATAACTGAGGCGTTAATCCTATTTCCGGCACCAGGTAAATGACCTGCTTACCCTGTTGAATAACCTGTAGCATCAGCTCAAGGTAAACTTCTGTTTTACCGCTACCGGTCACTCCCTGCAGAAGATGGACCAGAAACTGCTCTGTCAAAAGCGACATTTGCGAACAAATTTTCTGCTGATTTTCAGTTAATTTAAAACCAGGCTGTAAATTTACCTTTGAAAACGACAGGTTTTCCCGGTAGGTTCTTTCTACCAGCCCCCGGCTTTGCAATATTTTGACAGGTTGATGCCAGGCTTCATGTATCTGCCTTAATTCAGCCGCATTTAATCCATTTGCACTTTGTTTTAAAGCCAGTAAAACATCGTATTGACGTGGCGCTTTACGTCTTATTGACATCAAAATCTCGTCTTCAATGGGATTTGCTGTCCAGATCTGCACTCGCGTTTCTGTCAATGGCTCAACTTTTCTGGCCTTCCCTGGTAAAAACTGGAACAACACTTCGCCCAGAGGCTGACAATAATAATCAGCTAACCAGCAAGCTAACTGCATCAGATGACTTGACAATAATGGCTCTTCATCCAGTTTTGTCAAAACCGCTTTGATATTTTTATGTTGCGAAATTGGCTGTTCCTGACAGGCAACCAGAACCCCCATTTTCTGTCCTCGTCCAAACGGCAGTTTAAAACGCATGCCCGGAATGGCTTTAGCGCCCTCAAGCAGTTCATAATCGAATAAATGATAGACCGGCAGGGAAAGTGCAAATGAACAAATTTTAGCGGGTTGTGACATGTAAAGTCGATATAACAGGATTAATTTTCTGAGTTTACCATTTCTACAAAATATTACGGCAAACTCATTTTTCAGGTTTTAAAAATTGGTGCCACATCAAATTAATTAGCGTGACTTGTTAATGTAAATTCTAACTTAAAACAGTTAACTTATTGTGAAATAGAGAGATATTTTTTTATCCACATTTCCTGTGGATAACTCTGTGGACAGTCTGCTCATAAACACTCTAAAACCGCAGTACTATTACCATTTTGTTAAAATGGTTACTTTCCGAACAGTTTTTTAATCTCTTTAAATTCAATGACTTAAATAAATCAATCGTTTTTATATTACAAACCAATGAAGAGTAAATCGAGCTCAAATAATCATAATAAAATGTGTATATCTTTCCTGTGTCAAGACCTGATTAGTAATTTTATGCATAAAATTATTGAATGCTTTGACTCGTATTTTTTATCTACTCATAACACAACATATATGAAGATATCACCACTATAAATTGTGAAACTATTTTGACCTGATGAAAGCAACAGGATAAACACGATTACCCTCGAAACCCAGCCTGATGTTTTCTTTTTATCCTAGAAAAATTTGAGCGCGAAAAAGATGCGTAAGGGGTTGATGTGCATGGTCTAAGCCATGGATGGCTATAATTAGAGCAATGCAGGAGCAATTGCCGAGAAATAAAAAACACCGTAGTCACGCTCTTATGCATCCTGCATTCGCGATATAACAGCATATATGGACCCACTCCGTTCTTGCAAGAAAAAAATCACTGATGTGAGAGGAAA
>CALCSG010000080.1 GCA_937894085.1 uncultured Gammaproteobacteria bacterium
GGACCCTGACCTTCATAACCATGAGGAAGCAGCATGACCAGGTTACATAATCGTCCCCACTTAACTTCACCGGATGTAATAAATTGATCTATGACCACTTGAGCGCCATTCGCAAAATCTCCAAACTGAGCTTCCCACAGCACCAGGGTTTCCGGATCAGTGGATGCATAGCCATATTCAAAGCCTAATACCGCCTCTTCAGAGAGGAAGGAATTGATCACTTCAAAACGCGCCTCTCCTGTTTGTAACTGCTTAAGTGGAACATACAGGCCACCGCCGACCGTTTGATCGTGTAGCACTGCATGACGGTGAAAGAATGTACCTCGTTCTGAATCCTGACCCGATAACCGAATCGATTTCCCCTGTGCTAATAAGCTGCCATAAGCCATAGTTTCGGCAAAACCCCAATCACAGAAAATTTCTTCATCTAGCATTTTACTACGGGCATCCATGATCTTTTTAACTCGATGGTGCAATTCAAAACCTGCCGGAATTTCCACCAGAGCTTTTCCTATAGTCCTGAGATGATCTATATTTAATGAAGTATCGGGAATGCGGTTAATATCTCCATGAGTATAGGTCTCCCAGCATAATCGATATTTAGCCTCCAGACCTGAAATCACATTTAGCGCGACCGCTCCTCCATGCTCCAGTGCTTTGCGATAATCACTGATCATGGTGTCGACTGTTTCACGGTCTATCACGCCTTCATCAATAAGAGCCTGAGAATGCTTTTCAACCAACCGGGGGTGATTACGAATAGCGGTATACATTTTAGGCTGGGTGGCCGCTGGCTCATCGGCTTCATTATGGCCATAGCGACGATAACAGATCATATCTATGACCACATCACGGTGGTATTTTTTACGATATTGAACCGCCAGCTCAGCGATAAAAACACAGGCTTCAGGATCGTCACCGTTTACATGAAATATGGGCGCCTGAACCATCCTCGCTACTTCAGTACAGTAAAGAGTAGAGCGCAAATCTTTAGGGTGACTGGTGGTAAAACCTATCTGATTATTGACGATGATATGAATGGTGCCACCGGTGTGAAAACCACGAGTCTGGCACATATTAAAACTTTCCATCACCACACCCTGGCCAGCAAATGCCGAATCACCATGTATTAATACTGGCATAACATCTGTGGTACTAATAGATTTCTTATTATAAAGACGTTGCCGGGAACGCACAGAACCTTCAACAACAGGATTAACTATTTCCAGGTGTGACGGGTTAAAAGCCAGAGCCAGATGTGTCGGGCCTGTTCTGGTGTTTACATCAGAAGAAAAACCCTGATGATATTTTACATCATAATTATATTTATTGTCCCAGGTCACATTACCTTCGAATTCATCAAACAGCACTTTAGGGGTCTTGCCCAGAATATTGGTCAGCACATTTAATCTTCCACGGTGTGCCATGCCAATCACAATTTCTCGTGAACCTTCCTTGCCACCCTGTTGAATTACCCTGTCGAGCAAAGGAATGAGTGATTCGCCACCTTCCAGTGAGAAACGTTTCTGTCCAACGTAGCGGGTATGAAGGTACTTTTCGAGGTTTTCCGCGGCAATAATCCTGTCCAGAATACGCATCCGGCGACCATGTGTGAAAGCCGGTTTTGCGAGAACAGACTCGAGTTTTTCCTGTATCCATCGTTTCTGTTTGGTATTGGCGATATACATAAATTCCGAGCCAATAGAACCACAGTAGGTTTTTTTCAACCGGTCAATAATGTCTTCCAGAGGGGCTTTATCGATTCCAAACATAGACCCTGTAGAAAAAACTGTTTTTAAGTCATCTTTGGAAAGTTCGTGAGCTTCAATATCTAATTCGTTACCAACATCATTTTTGGTCAGGCCAAGAGGGTCCAGTTTCGCTTTCTGAAAACCTCGAAAACGATAAGCATTAATTAATTGCAACACTGAAGTCTGTTTTAATTGATGACTGTGCTGACTGCTACTGATTGAATAGGTTGATGACTTTTTATTCTGAACGGCTAGTTTTACCTGTGCCTGTATACTGATATGATCAGCATCCACCATACCCGAGCCATTTTTAAGGGATTTAAACCAGTCTCGCCATTCTTTATCCACATTATGTTCATTCAGCAGATACTGACTATAAAGCTCTTCAAAATAAGCTGCGTTACTGCCAAACAGGTAACTTTCCTGTTGTTGTTTTTTCATTGACATGAGCGCTATCTCTGAATTAATTGATTATCTGTTGGTTAATGAAAATATAGTTGAATAAAAAAGTTTCACAGGTGGATATCTAGAACACTATTTATTGATTTACCAGCCGTTAACGTTAAAGTACCAGACCCGAAGCTAATAAGTTCAGACGTATTTTCACTAAGTTTATAGAGCTTGCTTATATCTACAGAAATTGTTTAGTTTAGATCAATATATTGTTGCACGGTTTGCTTAGTTTTATATATTAGTTTAACCAGAAAATTGAAAAAACTCTGAACAAATAATCCTCAGACATCCAGTAATCATATAGCTTAGAGATAACTCTAGTCCCGATATGGAATTATATTTTATTCAGTTCTCTCTCAGGTTAAAATTCAGGTTAAACTACTGCATCATTTTCATCCGGTATTATCATGGCTCAATACATCTACACAATGAATGGCGTCGGCAAAGTCGTTCCGCCACAAACTGAAATATTAAAAGACATTTCTTTAAACTTTTTCCCCGGTGCCAAAATTGGTGTGCTGGGTTATAACGGTGCAGGTAAATCAACCCTGCTTCGCATTATGGCCGGTATCGATAAAGATTTTATCGGTGAAGCCCGTCCGCAAAAAGGTATCAAAATAGGATACCTGGCGCAGGAACCGGAGCTGGACAATGCAAAAGATGTCAGAGGCAATGTCGAAGAAGGTGTAGCCGATACCAAAGCGTTGCTGGATGATTTTAATACCATCAGCATGAAGTTTGCCGAACCCATGTCGGATGACGAAATGAATGACTTAATGGCACAACAGGCTGAGCTACAGGAAAAAATCGATGACGCGGGTGCCTGGGAACTTGAACGCAAACTGGAAATAGCGGCCGATGCTTTGCGGCTTCCCCCCTGGGAGGCAAAAGTTGAAAACCTGTCTGGTGGTGAAAAACGCAGGGTCGCATTGTGTCGTTTATTATTGTCAAATCCAGACATGCTGATTCTCGACGAACCGACTAACCACCTGGATGCAGAATCGGTAGCCTGGCTGGAACGTTTTCTAAAAGAGTATCCGGGGACCGTTATTGCCGTAACCCATGACCGATACTTCCTCGACAATGTTGCCGGCTGGATTCTTGAGCTGGATCGTGGACATGGTATACCGTGGCAGGGTAATTACTCCAGCTGGCTGGAACAAAAGGAAAACCGCCTGCAAAATGAGGCTAAAGCGGAAAAAGCACGGATTAAAGCGATGAAGCATGAACTGGAATGGGTGCGTAGTAATGCCAAAGGACGACAATCCAAAAGTAAGGCCCGTTTAAGCCGCTTCGAGGAAATGTCCGGTCAGGAGTATCAAAAACGTTCAGAAACCAATGAACTGTATATCCCACCCGGCCCCAGACTGGGCGATATCGTAGTTGAAATTGAGGGTGGAAAAAAATCTTTTGACGATAAATTACTGTATCAGAATTTAGATATAAAATTACCTCGTGGCGGAATAGTCGGTATTATCGGTCCAAATGGTGCTGGTAAATCAACCCTGTTCAAAATACTGGTGGGGGAAGAAAAACTGGATGAAGGCTCAATCAAGATTGGAGATACAGTCAAGATAGCCTATGTGGACCAATCCAGAGATGAATTAAATGGTGATAAGACAGTATGGGAAGAATTGTCAGATGGTTTAGATAATATCACCGTGGGTAACTATGAAGTTGCTTCACGTGCTTACGTATCTCGCTTTAATTTTCGCGGATCATCACAACAGAAAAGAGTGAAAGACCTATCCGGTGGTGAAAGAAACCGGGTGCATCTGGCAAAATTATTAAAAAGCGGTGGTAACCTGCTATTACTGGATGAACCCACCAATGACCTGGATGTTGAAACTTTACGAGCACTGGAAGAAGCTATTCTTGATTTCCCTGGTTCAGCGGTAGTGATCTCGCACGATAGATGGTTCCTGGATCGTATCGCAACTCACATTCTGGCATTTGAGGGTGATAGTAACGTTTTCTTCTACGAGGGAAATTATTCAGAATACGAAGCTAATCGTAAACAACGTCTGGGACAACAGGCAGATCAACCTCATCGCATTAAATACAAAAAACTGGACCTGTAAACTTGGATACAAACAAACTTTTCCAAAGACTGGATGATTTGCTGGATCGACTGGAGTTAATCATGCCTGCTGAGAAAACAGTCGATCAGGACTGGTCTTTTGCAGCCTATCGCTGGATGAATGCTCAACTGCTGGGAATTCCTGAATACCATATTGTTGATACAGCTGACTTACTCTATATAGACAGGCAAGCCGATATGTTGAGCAAAAATACCCGTCAGTTTATTAAGGGTCATCCAGCAAACAATGCTCTGCTATGGGGTGCCAGAGGTACTGGTAAATCATCCATCATCAAGGCTCAGTTACAGCAGTTTAAAGATGAAGGTCTATGCCTGGTTGAAGTGTCAAAAAAAGAAGCTGAAAACCTGTTCGAGATTATCTCGACATTATCCATAAATGACCGTAAATATATTATTTACATGGATGACCTGTCATTCGAAAGTGATGACGAATCTTATAAGGCATTAAAGGCGACCCTGGAGGGTTCAATTCAGGCTCAACCAGGCAATGTATTAATCTATGCCACGTCTAATCGACGTCACCTGATGCCCGAATCTATGCAGGATAATCTGGATAGCGGCATTATCGATGGTGAGCTGCACCTTAGCGATGCCATAGAAGAAAAAATTTCATTATCTGACCGTTTTGGACTCTGGTTATCTTTTCATCCATTTAGCCAGCAACAATACCTCGGCGTTGTTGAACAATCATTGCAAAAGTATCAGCTGGAACTGACAGAAGACGCGCGCACTGAAGCCTTACGTTTTGCCACACTGAGGGGTTCGAGAAATGGCCGAATTGCTCATCAATTTGCAACTTTCTGGTTAGGTGTCTCGATTGATTAACATCATAGAATTATGGTTAATATCAGTAACTTGAAAAACACATTTTTTAACAATACCTATTTTCAACCGACATACAGAATAAGTAATTATCAAACTGCCAGATTAAAACCTGCAAACTTTAAGGCCTATAATGCAAAAATTTATCTTTTTTAGTAACCCGCTAAATTTTGAATAGACTTTCTTATTTTTGTCAGCAAAATATCAATTTTTGCAGTGTATAACTTGACAATATTAGAGTTTACTAATATTATATAAGCCTATTGTCATGCAGTATTTATTTTTTAATCTTCAAAGGAGACTTAATATCATGAATAAGTTATTAACAGCAGCTGCAATATTACTTGTTACTTCTTCGGCTCAGGCCTTCTGGGATGATAATAATAGTAATGGTTACGGCAGTGGTAATTACTACGGTAATGGTTCCGGTTACGGAAACGGTTATGGAAACTACTACGGTAATGGTTATGGCCGTGGAAACGGTCGTGGTCGTGGTGCCGGTAATGGTGATGGAGAAATGGATTTTTCAATGAGTTTTAAAGGTCGCGCTAATGCCGATATGGATGCCGATATGGATGCAAACTCAGACTGGAACGGAAATGGTTATGGTAATGGTTCAGGAAACTATTATGGTAATGGGTACGGATACGGTGATGGCAATTATTATGGTAATAGTAATAATAATGGTTATGGAAGTAATCCTTACAGGGGTGGATACGGTTATGCACCTTACGCTCCAGCTCCAGTGGTAGCAGCTCCTGTTGCTCCAGCTGCAAAATAGAATAGTGAATTAACACCAGCTCCCCAGGGAATTTTATTCCCGGGGGAGCTGATTCAGAGATCACTCCCGAAATAATAACGAAGGTTGTATCACTTCGAAAACTCCCCGAAAACACAATCCCCGACCTCAGGCTTAACAGTTACTATTTTTTCTTGCATCTTGCTGCAACGGGGATTTGTTGTGACGCTACTCAATTCCTGTCTTTCACTTTTAGATAAATACCCTCTTCCTTCCTTTCAACCGTGAAAATTCAGTTGAGCGTCAAAAAGATGTGTAACAGATTGCTATGGACGGTTTAATTCTATATCACTGTTTTGTAACATGACAAAAAAAACCACCCGACAAATAAATTGAACGGATGGATAATTTGCCCTTTATTAACCATTTTGGAGGCTTAATTAGTTTAAATATGACTCCATAATCCAGCAATAACACAGATTAACTACCAAACCACATGTAAAGGTAAACTTTTGATTAAGATCAATTTTCCCTGAGTTTTACACAGATCTGCAAAACGCACTCACAGGTTTTTTAAAATGATTAAACCTTATTGAGTCGCATTGAATTAAAAACAACGATCACTGAACTGGCTGACATTCCTATAGCAGCTAACCAGGGAGGTACCCAACCTGCAATGGCAAAAGGTATCGCAATCAGGTTATATATAATTGCCCAGCTGATATTCTGTTTGATCCTGCTTGAGGTCTTTTTTGCCAACTGAATAGAGTATGGAATGGAGTTTAATTGCCCGCTTAGTAACAGGAAATCACTATGGTTGTTGGCAAGCCCGGTAGATTCAGCAAGACTAAAAGACACATTCGCGGCAGCTAATGTAGGGGCATCATTTATACCATCACCGACCATAGCAACCACTTTACCTTCATGTTGACGTTGTGAAACCCATTGCATTTTTTGTTGAGGCGACATACCTGAGTGATAGTCATTAATACCCAGAGCCTGCGCTACATGAGCAACACTTTGTTGGGTATCTCCACTTAAAATGACCGGCTTTATACCCTTGTCGATAATATGTCGAATCATCTGTACGTTACCTTCACGAAGCGAATCTTCAAACATTAACGCTGCGACCAAATGATCGTTACGGCTCAAAAAGGATAAAGAGTATGCTTCATTATTAACCTGCTCAATTTTGTCTTTTTGAGATGCCAGCAATTCTCCACTAAATTCAGCTATATATTTAATATGCCCAAACCGCCAAATCTCTTCGCTGGCACCATTAATGACCGTTCCCTGTAACCCCTGACCTACGTGATTTTTAAAATCAACGAGATTGACACATTTATTCACAGCAAGACTATGTAAAGCTTTTGCAATAGGATGTTCAGAGTTCAATGCCAGCGATTTGAGAATTGAATAAACATACTTTTCATCTGAATCTTCCATCCAGACTGTGTTTATTAATTTTGGTTTACCAATGGTTAAGGTGCCCGTTTTATCAAATACAAAGATATCTATCTTTTGCATTAAATTAATTATTGACATATTTAGAGGTAGAACACCCATTTTAAGAAAGCGGCTGGAACTGAGAGTTAGCGCAATGGGAACAGCCAGAGCAAGCGCACAGGGACAGGTAACAATTAATACTGAAACCGTTATCACTAACCAGTCAGCGTTACCCTGGTAAATCCAGAAAAGCGATGTCATGGTGGCAATGACGAGAATAAATATAACAAAACTGGAAGCCACTTTATCAGCGATTAGTGACTGTACCGGTTTATTTTCCAGCCCGGACTCTGCTAATCGTGTAATCTGCGCAATTGTAGATTCCATCTCACTGGCAATAACCCGTGCCAATACAGGTTGATCGTAATTAACCGAGCCCGCCATCAAACGGTCACCCTGCTTATGTTTAATTGCCCTGCTTTCGCCGCTGACCAGCGATTCATTAAAACTCGACTGGCCCTCTAAAATCACGCAATCCACAGGAATTTGATCTCCCGGAAATATTTTTATTCGATCTCCCGGAATTAAATCGAGTACGGAAACCTGCTGGATAGAGCCATTTTCAGTTACCAGATTCGCATCGACAGGTTGCGCTAGTGCCAGTCTTTCCAGTTGATCAGAAGCCTTAATCCTGGCCTGTTGTTCTAACCTTCGTGAAAACAGTATAAACATGACAAACATAACGATGGATTCATAATATACGTCACCACTTGAGGTAATGGTGGAGTAAACACTTAACAGGTAAGCACTCGACAAACCAATAACAATCGGCACATCCATTCCAATCACTTTACGCTTAAGATCTGACCAGACTCCAAAGAAAAATTCCTGGGCGGGATAAAGTAATATCGTAAGCGTTATAAACAAACTGATCCATCGTCCATTCTGTTCCCACTGTGCGAAATCCCCCTGCTCATCTGGACCACCTATAAACCATGTGGCGAGTGCAAAATGCATCGGCACCATGCCGATGATTACGGCATATAATAAACGCTGAAGATTTTTGCGCTTATTCTCCTTTTGCAATTCAAGATAATGCGAGGGTTCATAAGGGTGCGCCTGATAACCAATCGAAACGATAGTTGCCAGGATTTTACTCAGCACAATTTGCTTCGGATCCCAACGTACCCTTGCACGCTGAGTAATATCATCTATATGGACTTCAATGACACCAGGTTGCTGACGTAAGTGTAATTCGTTTAACCAGACACAGGCAGAACAACGGATACCTTCCAGTATTAAATAAGCTTCCTGCCAGTCTTTATCCCCATGCACAAAAGATTTCTGCACATTTTCATTATCATAGATACTCAATTTTTCGAGAATATCCTGTAAATTTCCCTGCTGATTACTACTTACACCCAGATCCCTGGATTGGTAATACTTTTCAAGTCCGGCATCTATAATAGTTTTACAGACTGCTTTGCAACCGTGACAGCAAAAATATTTTTCTTCTCCCAGAACATTTAGCTTCTCCTGTTGCCCCTTTTCAACAGGTAGTCCGCAATGAAAGCATTGTGATGGTTTATTTTCAGAAAGTGTATGATCGTTTGACATTTGATGATTTAAGCGATTAGTTACAGGCCATTATTTATTAGTTATTGCAGAATGTGCCATGCGCATTTTATTCCTTAGATTTGATAATTTTTTAAATTTCTATTTGTTTAAATGAATTCGGATACATCTCTTTAAACACCAGATAATGCACCATGTGTCATACTTGTTGCAGCAAAAAAAAGGCGCTCAAAGAGCGCCTTTAAAATTACCAGTAACTGCAAAAGTATTTTACTTTGCAGCAATCTCCTCAAGTTTTTTAGCTGCGATCAACTGCCCGTCAAGAGCCGAGTCTTTCGCGTTACGACCATAAGCAACAGAAATTAACTGGCTGTAATAAACAACCGGCATTTCAAATTTGCTATTGAACTTGGCGTTGATTTCATCCTGATAGATTTCCACGTTTGCCTGACATAATGGGCAAGGTGTGACAATCATATCTGCTCCATTATCGTAAGCCGCTTCGATGATACCGTGAATCATTTCCTGAGACTTTTCAGGCTCGGAAAATGCTAACGCACCACCACAACACTGAACTTTCTTTTCGTAAGTTCCGATAGACTCGCCACCTAAAGAATCAACCAGTTTATCCAGATATTTTGGATTCTCAAAAGATTCCCCATCTATTCCGAATGGACGGTTAGTCTGACAACCGACATAACCGGCAATCTTAATTCCTTCCAACGGCTTCTTGACACCAGCAGCAAGTGCGTCATAACCGATATCTTCAATTAAAACTTCCGCCATATGACGAATCGGTGTCTTGTTAGTCAACTTCAGATTGGCTTCAGCCAGTGCGGTATTAACATCCTTGAACAGGCTTTCATCTTCGTGTAAACGTTCTGACGCTTCCTTGGTAGATAACCAGCAGGCAGCACAGGTCGCAACGATATCCTGATTTGGATTATGTTCTTCTGAAAGCGCGATATTACGCGCTGAAAGTGACATACGTGGTAATACGCTGCCAGAACCATAACCAATTGACGCTGAACAGCAGTTCCAGTCAGGAATAGTGTTCAATTTCACGTCCAGCTCTTCACACATGGTGTCGACTGAACGCATCAGGTTAGATGAAGTAGCTCCTGTCTGCGAGGAGCAACCCGGATAATATGAATATTCGTGTTTAGCCATTATTCGCTCCTATTTCGAGTTAGCTACAAGACGCTCGGCTTCAATATCCTGAGCTTTCTTGATCATCTTTTGCAGGCCGGAAAGGTCTTTAACGCCATGACCACCGAAAATTTCCATCGGGGCCATACGTTTCGCTTTCATCATGTTCATGCCCAGCTTCTGGTGTGCCATCGCTTCTTTAATACCGGAAACAAAACCATCTTTGAAATACATCGATAAACCGAGTTTCAGTTCGTTAACACGACCTTTCTTCATCATGTTGTTCCAGAAAACTTCTGAAAACCATGCAGTCGGGTTAGATTTTGGCTCCAGACCCAGCTTCTTAGCATAAGTCGCCAGACCGTGCATGATGTGAGTGATAGGCAATTCACGAGGACAACGTACAACACAGTTGTAACATGAAGTACACATCCACATTGAATCAGATGTCAGGACTTCATCACGCTTGTTAGCACGAATCATCATGAAAATTTTCTGCGGGGTATGTTCCCAGGCATCGCCTAAAGGACAGGATCCTGCACATACACCACACTGCATGCACATCTTGACCCAGTCACCTTCTTCGACATTGCCGGCAACTTCCTGTAGAAAGTTGTTACGGTATTTTTCTACCATTGCGGTATTTAAGCTCATAGTAGCGTCTCCTAGAATTTGAATGGGCTCATGCCGATCTTTTCAATGGTCTCTGCCATATCATTGATCAACTGTGGAGCACGTTGAATATCGGTAATTGCCACTTCATAAGTTGCAACACGTTCTTCTTCCAGACTCAGTGTCTGCAGGGTATCAGCAATCTTACCCATACGATAATGCGCCATTTCGGAGCCTTTCACAAAGTGACACTGATAATCATCACCTTTGGAGCAACCCATCAGCACTATACCATCGTAGCCACTGTTTAAAGCATCAGTTAACCAGATGGTATTCACCGAACCTAAACAACGTACCGGAACAACACGTGCAAATGAACTGTATTCGATACCATTCTGGCCGGCCATATCGAGTGCTGGATAGGCATCGTTTTCACAGGCCAGGACCAGGATACGAGGTTTCTCATCGAATTCATCAGGCATATCAACATTCTTGATTTGCTGACCTACTGTATCTACAGAATAATTATCGAAAGAGATAACACGTACCGGACAGGCACCCATACAGGTACCACAACGACGGCAACGTGATTCGTTGAATACAGGAAAACGTCTTTCGTCTTCATCAATCGCACCAAACGGGCATTCAACCGTACAGCGTTTACACTGGGTACAACCTTCTTTTCTAAATAAAGGATAAGACAGATCACCCGATCGAGGGTGAGCAGAACGTCCTTTACCGGCATTCTCTAAAGCCTGAATCGCTTTCATTGCCGCGCCGGTGGCATCTTCCATCGCCTGGTAGATATCCATTGGACGTCTGACAGGTCCCGCTGCATAAATACCTGTACGACGAGT
>CALCSG010000081.1 GCA_937894085.1 uncultured Gammaproteobacteria bacterium
CGTGAAATCTCAAATTCAACATCCAGATCACCCGTGTAGTATTCCCTTATTATAGGGTCTTTTTTGAACGACTTTTCGAAATTATCTAACTCTTGGTATCGTTTTCGTGTGTTTCTTTTTTGATATACGTAATCAAGGTCTAATTCGAGCAAAAAAGCATTATTTACCAAAGATGAAAAAGGCTGCTCCTTTGCAGTTACGAGGCTTGATACATAACTTCCCCGGCCTGTACGATAAAAACGTGAAAGAACAGTCCTAAAAGTGAGATATGGAGAGTTTTCAGGTATATCGACAAGCATTCTTTCCATTTCGACATTGAAAGCAGTTTGCCCGAACTCTTTATCATTTAGGTAAATTTTATTCTGAGTTTTTGCAGAACGGTTTGCGGTAAACGTTTTATCACCAACTTTGAAGCTAAGGTAAAACTCCCACCCCGACAAATACTGTTCAAATGCCGGAATTTTGTTAGAACCAAGGCAGAAGTTCACGATCTGGAGCAATAACGACTTACCAACACCATTATATGTATTGTTTTTATCTGTTGATGTACTTTTTCCAATAACTAGGGTTAACCCTTTGGAATTAAAAAAAACTGTATTAAAAGAAGGTTTATTCGCTTCTAAAGAAATTAACTGCATTTGACTACATTTCCTTGTTCATTTAACTCAACTGCGCCACATGCGTATAAGAAATCTAACGCCAATATTATGTGCTCAAAATCATGACTAACTAGTAAGTTAAGATTTTTCAACTTGACATAGATTCGTTCTGGCGTCTGCGGGCGAGATAGTACATTTAGAATATTTGCACCCAACCCCAAAATCGATTCAGACAATCGTATGTGCTTTTGTGGGCTAAGCATATTCAACCACCTTCGGGTCATAATCTTCAGGAGGCTCTTCAAAGATGTCACATGCCTCAAAAAAGAAGGCTATAACTGCGATTATGTTTCTTTCGTAGTCTCGCCTCTGTTTATTAGACAAATTGGCAGGAAGTATTTCATCAACCATCTTTTTAAAAACTATATCGGAATCAGACAAACCACTAGCTATGGCAGATTCTGTATTGTCAGAACTTAAATAAAGCTGATACATTTCATTCAGAGAATCTCTAGACTGTTGGCGCGAAAACTTACTATTGGTTCGAAAATAATCTTCCACATAGCCAACTTGATATGCCCCCACATTAAGGTGCATTGCGGTGCTTTGACCCAGCTTATTAAAATGAATCTTATTATAGAAATCAGGCGGTTCATTTGTTTGGGAATCAGAAAAGCCACTATAGTTCTCAGACACGTAACCAACTATTTCGGCAACAATTGAATTGTCTATAAACCCAATATCTTCAGTTTTTGGATAATAACCACATATTGAGGCAATGCTGTCCTCTGGTAACTCCATGAAAACGTCTTCTAATTCAGAAGAAAGAAATACCTCACAAACTTCCAGATTGTAGTTTTTCTTAAGACTATTTAATGTCGTGTAAATTTCTGGATAGGCACCATGATACTTGTCATTGAATACAAAGTAGAAATGTTTAATTTCATAGTTATGCTCATTCCTCCAATATGCAATTAAACCGTCTAAATCTTTTTCGAGCTTTGAGTTAGCGGAAGTGGGATTACCAGTTGGTGATTGAGGGGAATACACTTGATAGTATTTTCCCTCAGATTGGATAAATCCATCGTTTTTTCTATCACCATTGCGGCCTTGCGGCTTAACTTTTTTAAAGTCCTTGTTTGATGCACGCATCACATCGCAAAACAAGTCTTCGAATGCATTTCCATTTGATTCATGGACACGCAATTTAAACGCTTTACGCACATCTAACTTTTGTTGAACATCCATTATTGAATTCCTTTCACTGCATCCTCGATAGTTTTCTTTTTTATTAAGTCCTGACTACCCTAGCTTCGGATTCACAGGTTTAATTAATTATCTAAACATATTTCACTGATTGGAGGCGCTATACTCCCATTAAAAATTATCATCGCAAATAACTTGGCGTTAAAAGTGTCGCGCTAGTTATCTGTAACCAAACGAAAGAAATCGTGCTCATGTCCTGTGCTCCATCTCCATTTTTAAATTTAGTTTTATGATCGTACGTAAATATAGCAAACAGACGACCGAAACCTGATTATCATGGATCAGGTATTTCATTGTTTTCCATAAAAAAACCATAGCCTTATGGATGCATGATATAGAAGTGTAACAGTTTTTAACACCTGAAAAATAGCCTGCAAAAGCAGGCTACTCTTTAGACGTTTTTCAGTTATTTCTCGGCCTTAGCCACCGCTTCGGCCTGCTCAGCGCCCGTCTGGTAGTGAGGGACACGGAGCAATAGCCGCCAGCCTCTGCGCCAGAAACTATTGCTATTGTTTATCTCTTCCTGCCAGTACATGTCGGATAGTTTGAGGTTTTTATCCAGATCAAGCAGGAAGGCTTTTCTAGAGAGTTCGCCGCCAAAAATATACAACTTGCCTTCATGCACGATAAAGTCCTGGGCATTACCGCCCCAGGGTATTCCGAAGGCAATACCGTTCGCACAATAACCGCCATACTGCGGTAAATAGGATTCCGGACTGGCATCAAACAGTTGCTTATTGGCTGTTGAGGAAAAATAGAAATCTACAGTCTCATATTCACTGCGATATTCAGGTAATCCCTGTACGTAACGACCGGCAGTAAAGTACTCAACCACGTCGGCTCCAAATAGCATCAGGTGGTCTTCTGCCTGATTGGCAACGGCGTTGACCGGGGAAAGTTTACCGCCCGGATTCTGTGCGTTCATTGCACCACAGGCTGACAGTAATAACAGGGCAGGTATTAGCAATGTTAAGCGTAAAATTTTTGTCTGATAATTCATGGTTGAGTTTCCTGGTATTTAACCGGCAGCCTTTTCGGTCTGTATAGTGTCTGGCCAAACTTCACATGCATCACTACCAAGTCCGCTCAGGTCTGAGACATGTTCGCTATATGGTGCCGG
This sequence comes from uncultured Gammaproteobacteria bacterium, assembly GCA_937894085.1. Lineage (GTDB taxonomy): Bacteria > Pseudomonadota > Gammaproteobacteria > JACNJF01. The sequence continues at coordinate 2,986 of CALCSG010000081.1, forward strand.
CCAACCAAGCAATGAACTGGCCTGTTCACAGCGTTGTCTGAGGTTTTCTGCGCCATTACCACCGAGATGTATAATACCGTAGCGATAGCTGTTTAACCATTTGAAATCGCGCTGGATCTGTCCGCCTGTTTTGGGGAAGGGCATTAGCAGGCCATCGGGGAAAGCAGAAAAGAATGCACTCTGTGCTGATTCTGTTGGCATTGAAATCCTGTCTGCGGGATCGAAACTTCGATACACAAAACTCGATGCGCAGCTTGCCGTGGGTTCTGTGGCTGGCAGATCCGCCGGATCTTTACCATGCGCGAGCATCATGGTCATTTCATGTAGCTTCAGACCGTCGACTCTGGCGTACAGGTCGGAAAACTGCGCAGCCATCCTGGGATTGAATTCTATGACCCTGATCTGGCCGCTGTGTTCATCGATCACGAATTCCATATTGAACATGCCGTGGGTAAAGCCGATTTCCTGCAAAAAGCAATCTGCGATGGCCTGTGCTTTAAGCTGTTCAGATGCGGGCAGGAGGCTGGGATAATCCCAGCGCATGAAAGCCTCAGTGCCGGGGTACATGATCGCGTCGACTACACCTAAAAGACGTGTTTCTCCTTCGAAACTATATCCGTCCAGGCAGTATTGTTTGCCCTGTATGCATTCCTCCAGCATCAGACTATGTGCTGTTCCCGCTTGCGGTAGCCGTTTACGGGCAATTTTCTCAAAAGGTTCTACAAGGTGGCGTATTACCCAGAGTTCCTGCCTGCTGAACCGGGTGTGCTCGTATAATGCCTGGCGACTATCTACATTTTTGGCCAGCACTGAAAAGGCGGCCTTGACCGGCTTGACGAAAGTCGGGTAATCGAGTCCTTCGGGTATGTCGGCGTCGTACGCTGCCTCCAGCCTGCGAAATGGAATGTTCGCTTCAGGCAGAATACGCTGCAGAACTTCCCGTGCATAAAGTTTATGCTGGCAGGCCAGTACGGCATTGACCGAGGTGCCGGGCCAGCCCATTTTTTCTGCCAGCAGTGCGGCACTCAGTGCGCCAAACTGTTCATGATTACTGACAACAGCTCGCGCCCCCTGAACTCTGGCACGTATTGCTGTCAACTGGGTGAAGCGATCCATATCAAACCAGGCAAGGCGTGCATTGCTCGGGAAGCTGAACAGATCAAAGCCTGCATGTAATTGCGGCCAGCCGGGTGAAATTTTTTTGAACTCAATGCCATCCCAGTCGTAACCGAATAGCACCAGGGTTTTGTTGCGAGACATACTTTACTACAGGAGATCCATTACAAATTTAGTTACCAGGCAATTGGCACTGGTAAGATGAGTGGCAGTATAAAACTAAATTTTGATATGACAAGTCACGAAAATAAACTTCTAATGTTTTTTTAGGATTATTTCGTTTACCTTGATATCGATCAATATTTTTATGCGATGGCTAGGTTCTCACGTATTCATACACCATTTTCTATATAAATATTCTCAAACTTCAATAATCAGCTTACACAGTTATTATCAGGAGTTTATAAGCCTTCCAGTATAAGCAGGCATATTGGCCGAGTTATAACTTCCTGGTTATAAATCCTCATCTCCGGTTGGCTCATAATGATTGACCTTGTTCATCTGTTGGCGGAAGCGGGATAGTTGCTGGTACATACGCTGACGAGCTCGGCTCTGGTTGCCAAGTGGGCGATGTGCGGGCAGGCAGTGCCAGGGGTTCATTTTAAGTCGTTTGGCAAAATCAGCTCGGGTGTCAGTATCAAAAGTCTGTTTAGGAATGTTTAGGGTAGCAACACGGATGAATGGAGAAATTTTTTCCGGCCATCGCACGGCTGCGTTTTCAATCGGCATGCGATGTGCGTCTGTCTGTATTTGAATCATCAAATCGAATTCCACGTCGGTTCTGTTCAATGTCTTGATCATGTTTTCACGCAGGTAATTAAACGGGACATTGCCAAATGGTACACCGGGTATTTTTTTGTCGACGCTGGTACGTGGCACGAAGGAGTACATCATTGCCTGACCTTCACCTAGTAGATAAGGAACACAGCTCCAGTGCCGCTGTCCGAGAGGGTTGTACTGGGTCTCATTCCACAGACCCTGCATGAAAAAATCCAGGAAATGTGAATCGAACGGGTTTATGAAGTAATAGATCGGCATGCCGACCAGGCTCCAGTATTGCAGCTTGGCATTTTCGCGGGTATTGGGTGTCACGAAGGTGGGTGTGCAGATGCTTATAAAATCCTGAGTGTGTTGTTCCTCGTCCCACAGCTTTTTTCCCGGTACATCCATCAACTTGACGGACATACTGGTAAAACCAACATCCTCGATATCGGCAGGTACATCGGGGCCGGGTCCAGCATAACGCACATAGGCGGGGAAGGTTCTGGGTTCGGCAAACACACCCTTGCGACAGTGCTCTGGCAGGTCATCGCAGATGGTGACTGTAGCATGTAAAATGCCATGAGTCTTGGTATTGCCACCGCGTTCATAGCTACCAGGTTTGAAATTTCCGCGCATCTGGTCGCGCATCTGGTCGATAATCTGATCCAGACTTGCTTCTTCGTCAGGGTCGATTCTTTCTTCCGCCAGACCCAGGCCATCATTCCCGCGTCGCCAGTTAATCAGAAACTGAATCACCCGAGCGCCGGGTTCGCGCAACAGGCGATTTAACTGTGGACGAAAAAAGGGTTCGAGTCTTCGTTCGATATGCAGCAGCCCTGTTAGCATGGCATGAAATCTTTTCAGCACTTGCATTTTCAGACTCGTGCCATCAATCCTCAGGTGTTTTGGCCGAGGCCAGATAACGCAGGGCAGCAATGCCCGGCATGAAGAAATAACCGCCTCCTAGCACATTGACAAACTCAGGTAACTGTCGATATTCTCGGGTCACTCCAGAGGCCTCGACTGAACGAAAATGATTGGTAGACGTACCATCGCTTAGTGGCTCGCGCACACCGATAACTGGGTCGCGTTCATTTTCCAGTCCAGCGAATTTGCTGCGCATATTCCAGGCATTCTGTACGAACTCGAACTGGCGCGAGATATTACCTGCCAGGCAGATGAATTGAAGTCCGCGTTCAGCCTGTTCTGCATCCGGTTTCAATGCCTGTGTTGGTGAAAGAATAGGGCCATAGCCACGTCCGCGTCGCATCAGGCGATGAAAGCGGGTGGATGCAACCAGGTCTTCATCATCACGCTGCTGGCAGAATCCTAAAAGTCGCAACATGCGTGACCAGAATCCATTTACATCCGGCGGGTAATCCCCTGTGCGTGGGTTGGATCGGCGTACATGAGCACCGATTGGGCAGCGTACTCCATCGCGATCAAGGTCATAACTAAAATTATTAATGGCATCGTCGGAGTTGATACCGGGAATTCGATGTGGACTACGCGGTGCCAGTGGTGTGCCATCCCTTTTACGCCCGACCATACGAGCAGCAAGCTGTTCGCGTAGACTGGCGTTAGAGCCGGCCAGTTCATCGATATGACGCCAGAAACCTTCGACATCCTGGCGCAACTGGCGCATCACCAGATAGCTGCCATTACGTGCAAAATCCTTGAGTGCGGGCAGGTCTTCTGCATCAGGGAGATTTTCTGCAGCGGGATCATGTGCCGGGTCGATCAGTGGTCGAGGGGTGTACAGTCCATACTCATTTAGGTAACCCAGCACAATTTCTCCCAGTGCGGTCCAGTTGGAGTAATGGTCGTGATCATGATTATCTGTACTCTGAACCTGTGACCAGTCGATTCGTGGCTGACTGATGCCATCAATGAAACCGAAAGGCTCTTTGCTAACCAGCTTGCCGGTAGGCAGTTCCCGCATTATTGAGAATCCGGCCTTAAAGTTTTCGTCCAACAAAGCTTTCGATGCTGCCTTCATTTTGCCTCTCGTACTGTATAGCAGTAATAGCATATGAGGTGTGGTTTGTTCAGAGCCCCCCCCCATTGCCATTGTTGCGGCGCATTGTTGCCTGTATCACCCAGTCGTCGAGATCGATTTTCATCACCACAAAGTCCGCCAATGAATTCATCTGAAAAGCCTTCAATGATGTTTTGCTGTAATCCCAGAGCACGCAGACCGTCCACTGAGAAAGCGACCTGAAGTGCAGTTTCAGGTTTGGGGTTCTGCTCCTGAGCAGTGGTTACAGGTGCCTGTAGTAACCAGCTTCTGGCGATAACTTCATCGGTAATCTGTAACAGTAAAAATCTCGACTCAGTGAGCTGGCCATGTCCGAATCGTACCAGGCCCTGGATATCATGCAGTTCAACAGGGCGTTTTTCTTTGCGGGTTTGAGTGCTCATATCAGGCGCAGCCATTCACGTAACTGTTTATCATTTACCGGGTATTCTTTCACTCCGGCACGTATTTTACTGTTGCGTGACAGGTCATATGCAGTAAGGCCTGGATAGGCTTTGTACCAGACCTCTGAAGGCAGCTGGTGTCGACGTAGGGTATATTTGTAAATGTGTTCGCGTTCCGCACCACCCTTTACCAGCCAGCGTGTCGCGGGATACGCCACACCATTACTAAATACCAGGTTGAGCCCCCAGGCTACCTTGTTAATGAAGTCATCCATATAGCTTTCATGGCTTCCATCGTAATTACTCATGAACAGGATGCGCCGATTGTTATCCAGCAGTACCCAATGTGCAAAATGAATTGTGCGAATACGGGTCAGGTAACCTTTGTTGTAAATATGGCGCGATGTGTAATCCAGTATCATCAGCAGGAATTTGAGTAAACTCAGGCGAAATAACCCCGGCTTAACATCACCAAACACATTGAAGTGATTGCTGACATCATGGTCTTCCTGTATCGATAAGCTATGGATATGATCACGCTCCGGCCGGATATCGAACTCAGGATCGGAACGTTCATGCCTTCGTAATAAAAATAAAATTACTGGTGCACTAATTAACAGTAACGGCGCTAATAACAGCAACAGTAGTGGCACTCCTAACTTATGTAAGGTGTTGCGTAGTTTCCAGTCTGACGGAGTCGGTGGAGGAGGTGTCAGGGATAGAGTGCCGGCATCGAGTTCCAGTTCGACATGAGTTAATAACTGTTGCCGGATCTTGCGGATATCCACCTCTGCATGCAGCTCGGCCAGCAGTTCCTGCAATTTGTGCGACAGGCTACGTTGCAACGCGGCTTCTTCGTGCACCTGCTGCACGCTACGGCCAATCCAGTTGACGTAATCGGCTGACGGTTTTTGATTATGTTTGAGTAGCCATTGCAACAATGGTTGATTTGCATCGTAATCCATGCAAAAGGAAAAAATTTCGCGTAATCCGGCTTCAGCAATACTGATCATTTCCCGCAATAGATCTTCAGCTTCACCATCACAGTCACCCTGAAACACCAGTGTCGATTGCCACGGAGCAGGTTCCATGCCATAACGACGAATATCGTCCAAAGTGTTGGCTTCTAGAATGGTGAAGCGTGCTACGTGCAGGCGTGCCAGCCGCGAAAAAGGCACCCTGCTATTGAGTGGGTCAGCGATGCCGGGTTTACTGGTCATCTGGATAAACAGCTTGCGCAGATCTTGCTTGCGCGAGGGATCAATCACCGCCAGGATCAGGAAATTGGATTGCGGGATCATACTAAGTTTCTCAAAACACGTTAAACAGGTCTGGTCAGAGCAAAATCGAGTATGCGTGTTTTGCCCCACCAAACCTTGCCTAGATATACCCCGGGTTCTACTTCGCGAATTTCATCGCGGATCACTTTGGCTAAGAACGAAGTTTTGGAGTAATCGATAACAATGGTTTCCTTGCCATCCATCCAGCTCGGTTGCCGGTATACCTTGGCAACAATAAAAGTCAGGCTGAACGGGGAGACCTTGTTGACCAGAATGCCTGCCTCGCCATCTTTGGCGAACATATCGAATACCTTGCCCTGCCAGGCAAACAGGCGTGCGAATGTGGCCACAATTCTGGAAAACATCGAACCGGCTAAAATCGCGGTGCCTCGCATGTCGCCACTGGGCATGCTGCCAGCTTCGGCGTTTCGATAGATTTCATCCAGTTGTTCACGTGACAGGTCAAGCCAGCTATTAACGATAGGGCTCATGTGCATTAGGGTGCCTCCCTGTTCCTGAATTTATCGGCCCTGGCATAAACTGCACGTCGCACTTCGTTCATGCGTCCCAGTGGTTTGTGCTGTGGCAGTGACTGCCAGGGATTGAAGCTCGTACGCTCACATTCAGCCAGTGCTGCGGGCTGATCGAACGACTGTTGTTGTATGGTGATGGTAGCCACCGGCTGGAAAGGTGATTGCGCTTCATCCCAGATCACCGACGCATCCTCTATCGGCATCGAAGCGGGATCGCTCTGGGTCTGTACTGCAAAGGTAAAGCAGGCATTCTGTTGTTTAAGATGTGCGCCAATTGCACTGCGTAACTGGTTGCTGCCGGGATTTACCGGCTGTTCAGTGTGATAGCTGGAACAGGGCGTTACCGAGTATTTAACGGCTGTCTGTTCTGAATCTCCCAGTTGAAATGGCACTGTGCTCCAGTAGCGGATATCCAGCGGACTGTTCAGTTTCTGTTGTGCCTGATAAACAATCCATAGTGATTTCAGGTGCGAATCGAAAGGGTTGAGGAAAAAGCGAATCTTCTTGTCTTCCTGGCGCGCACGGATAAAAGTTAGAAATTCTTCAGGTGTCGAGACAAACAGAGCCGGGTAGCTGTTGAGGAGAAAATCCTGAGTTCCCGGTTTGCCCCAAAGCACCGGGCCTTCAACATCATTAACCTTGATAGATAATCCTCTAATATCTTTCTCTGAATCATCTGTTTTAGTGGCATTGGCAAAACGCAGCATGGCAGGGTAGCTAGCGGGTTTGGCAAACAGGCCTTTGGCCAGTTTCTGTGGTAACTGATCATGTACCTTGAAAGTAGCATTCAGACAGCCTACGGTTTTGGGCTGATTGAAACGCGGAATGAAGTTGTTAACCTGTTCAGCTTTGGTTATTACCTCAATGCGTTGGCTCATGTCATTGACCAGTTGATCGATGCTGGCTTCGGGGGTGCTACTGCTGCAGGCGGACAACAGGGTCAGTCCTCCCAGCAGGGCAGGCAGGTGAAGAATTGATTTAGTGTTTAACATGCCGTATCTCCATTTATTGACTGAAGGCCGGATCGGATTCGGCCCCGCGTCGTGGTTTCCATGCCAGATCGTAATACTCTCCTCGATCGCGTGCCCATGGGTCAAAAACGTTTCTGACCTGCAACGGCTCTTGCTTCAATTCAGGTATAGTTCTCATTAACAGACGTTTGAGGGGAGATACCGGTACTATATGACCGTTGACCTCGACCGGCTCCAGGCAGGCATCACTACCATCGGCCTGCTTGCTGACAGCATAGGGGCATTCTGATAACAGGCCGTTATTCATGACCCAGTCATAACCCATTTTCGAATAGAATTCGGGGCGGAAACTGGAGGTGAAGAAACGGTCACTGAACAGCCGTCGCGATGCATTCAGGATAAAAATATGGAACTGAGTTTCAGAGATCGCAAAGCCATGTGGGCGGGTATATTCGCCTAACCAGCCGACAATATTGTCGACGTCTTCGATATTGTCCACCACTGTGCCGTCCGCATAACCGAGACAGTCGTTGATGAAACTGCCATCGGTATTACGCTGTACTTCAGAAATAATTTTGCTGGCATCACAGGTATGGGTGCCGTAGATCTCGCGAATGAGATTGACAGTTTGCTGCTGGTGCTCACGCCAGGGGTCGTCTGCCTGCAGATGTGCATCGATGAAATCATCGTAACTGGTGAGCGTTTTTAATCCGATCTGACGGCGGAATTCATTAAACCTCGGTACACCGCGTTCACGATCTCGAATTAGATCTAACGCGACGATATCCAGTTTTTTGCTTAGGCTGTCGAGATGAGGCATATTCAAATTCTGTAAAAATAGCGGCAGGTTACGTAGATGCAACGCCCCAAGACGCTGACGGCCCATGCTGAGGGCCCAGTTCTCGATACCGCGCTGATGCATCTGGGCAGTAGCTTTGGCTCGAACAGTATCGATTACAGGAATTTTCAGCTGGATGTCATTGGGTTGTTGGACATCACGATATTCGATCAGGTCTGGCATCAGGGCGTGTAGACGGTACGCCGAGGTAAATTCTTCTGGAAAGTTAAAAGGAGAGCCAAAATGATTGATTCCACCATTCACATCATGCGGATTTGATACATCCCAGCCATCGTGTTTCCACCACAGCATGCCCTCGGGTTTGCTGTTACCCAGGCCGAAGATTCCAGCGCCGGAGGCCATCACGGAATACAATGAGTTAGCCTTTTTTGAATTATCAGAATCTGAAAACAATCCTGCAAGTTTAGTGGACCAGCGAGTGAGAAAACTTTCGTCTTTAGAAAAGATACGTCTCAGTACTTTGGACATACGATTTTCGTTCTGATTAAACAGACCGAACCAGTTAGAGTTCATGCCCAGGTAGAGGGGCTCGTCATATAAAAGCTGGGTGGTCCATTCGATAGTGTGAATCTTGGCAACCTCGGCTGAGGTAACCAGCCTGGCCGCCTGGTACAGGCGTTCGTCTGATACATCACGATAACGAATGACCCTGTCGGGTTCATCCGGATTGCGTAGACCTGAATCAGCGTCAGCTGTCTTTTGCTGTTGTTCGCGAAAGCGATTGACGAAGTAATTATGCTCGCGGGTAAAAAGGTTATGATAAAAGCTCATGCCGATACTCCAGTTATCTGGAAAACCGGCTGATTCCTGACCCTGCCATTGCGGTTGTACCGGGCAGTCTGGTGAATATTCAGGACATGGCATTAAAGCTGGTAGATAATTGTTTTTGAGTAACAATTTGGCATTGTCGACCGGGTCGCGCTGCACCCGTTTCAATGATAGTTCGTCATGACCATAAATTTGCGATAGATCCCACCACGCGGTGATAAGGTTACGGGTGGTCTTAGGAGACTGCATTAACAGGTTTTTACCTTCCGCATTAAAAGTTTTACTGCCGTCGCGATCATCGTATAAAGAGGCTTCGCGCATATCACCCTCACGGCAGCCTAGCGCTTTCGCCTCTGCAGAACTGCAACCGACGGAAGTAAGTCCGGGCGTATTATGTCCCTCGAAAGTATGTGAAAACCAGTCATGGGTCATGAACTGAATCCAGAATGCTGCCAGTACGTTAAAGAATGGTGCTTTCAGGTAGTCACAGTCGGTCTCGGTTGAGTATGCGGCATCGCCCTTGCCTTCGTTACAGCCGTTTCCTGGTGTCTGTTCTCGGGTGTACAGCTTGCGGCTGATAAGTTGTGGGTCGGGTGTTAGCAGACTGATACGACCAGCATGGCGGTTGCGGGTCAGGTCGGTCAGGCCAAGGCGGGGAAAGGTGTCCTCGAATCTCATATTTCGGGAAAACGGCATTCCACTGGATCCCATTAATGGGTTTTCCATGTCGTTACAAATGCCTGTTAGGGTGCGGTGGGTGATTAGATCGCCTTTGCATAGCTGATTACCGGCTCCACCTACCTGTTGATACACCTGATGTCCTGGCGGCAGGCGCATTTCATCCCAAACCTTGAGCGTTGGGCCTGATTTTTCATTACGCCCTAGTACATACTCGTCGTAGGTATTGGGGTCAAAAAGGTTGAACTTGATTAACTCGATGCGCTGGTATTCCAGATCGAGTAGCGAGCCATCGAGACCTCGGCCGTTGGGGAAAAGGTGTTCTCCCAGCTTGGTAATCGCTTCTCTGCCCGGCTTGCGCGAGCTGGAATCCCCGGTCGCATAGTAATTTTGCCAGTCAACCCAGGGCGTATCCCGGTATTTAAGCGCTTTATCACCGCCACGACAACGTGCGGTTTCCTCTTCTACCTTACCGAGGAATCGTTTCGAACGATCTTCGGGAAATTCTCTTAAGCCCTCTCTGGCCATGCTAATGCAGGCTTTATTCTCTTCTTCTACAGCGTATGCTGGCGTCAATAAACTGCTAAACGCGAATACAACAAAAACAACATCCTTTGTGTTCATATATTATCTCCTGAATAAATTTGGTGTGTATCGTTAACTAGTGATGACTTTTATTTTTTATATAACTATTTCCTGTCGTTAAATATTATGAAGAGAAAGGGGTATTGATAATCAAGAAAATGCCGTGGAATTCAACCGGCCCCGGGCAAAGTTCTGGGTGAGTCCGACAAAATAAAAATTCTGCGTTGCCAGGGTATTTATATTGAGCATCAATTATTTCCCTAAATTTTAGATTGATCACTCGCAAAAAAACGTCGCGATACCAATAACCCTGAATGATTGTAAATATTTCTGTGAAAGCTGATATTTTATCTGGGGTTATGGTGGTGAATATATTTTTAATATTGACAATATAGCAAGTTAATCTATGTTAACTCTGTCACATTTTTTAAATTAGCTTTGTGTATTTTTTCACAAAATTATTTTTTTAAAATTCACCTCGTAACTCAAATTCAGGTTGAAACTCATATACTTGAGTTACTTTGTGAGTAGCGATTGTATTTTGCTGACGATTTTATCACTGGTCGGTGATACCGGGCTGTTGTAGCTTTCAACCAGTTGGCCGTCGCGATCCAGCAGGTATTTATGGAAATTCCAGCGTGGGTATCCGGACTGATCTCCCAGCTGTTTATATAACGGATCTGCATTATTCTTTTTGACCGAAGTTTTCTGGAACATTGGGAATTTTACTGCATAGGTATTCACGCAAAAACTCTGTATCTGTTTTTCAGTACCGGGTTCCTGCCCCCCGAAATCGTTCGACGGAAAACCTAAAACCACCAGACCCTGCTGTTTATAAGTTTCATACAGGGTTTCCAGTTGTTCGTATTGCCCGGTATAGCCACATTTACTCGCGGTATTTACGATGAGTACAACCTTTCCCTGGTACAGATTGCATAAATCCACAACGCGATCGTCATTTAAGGTACGAACCTTAAAGTTAAGGTTGTCAGGGCATTGTTCTGTTTCAGCACCAACTACGGGATGGCTTATCAGGGTTAACAGCAAAGCAATATAGGTCAGTTTAAATTTGAATCGTCTGTGCATCAGAGTTCCTATTTTAGTTATACATATTTGTAAAAGAAAAAATGTAGTGTATAGTTATATTTAATAACTGTACAAGTATTTATTAAATATGAAAAATATCTTCAAGTGTAATGAGTCTGAATATATGGGAAGTCATTGTAAAGCAGGTTTGACCTGTTTCACGCAATCTTCACAGTAGATATACGGTCATTTCACGAATCAACCATTAATGTTAATTCATCAATTATTGGCATTAAACGTATTCAGGTACATAAGCTTTATGAAAATAGATTCTAATCTGGCTAATCAGCTCACTGAGCGGGGAATACTTCCCGATAGTGTTGTACGGCACGGTATTCGTCTGTTACTTAAAACCAGACTGGCAGAAATCAATGCTCAGGATTGTACGGCCATGAGTCGGCATGAACAGGCGTTTATTCAAATGATGAATGATTCGCCAGTCGCGCTATTGGCGGATAAGGCAAACGAACAGCATTATGAAGTGCCTGCTGAATTTTTTCGTACGGTGCTCGGAGACCGGCTGAAATACAGTTGCGGTCTGTGGGGTGAAGACTGTGATTCATTGAATCAGTCAGAGATCGACGCTTTGCAACAAACTGCTGAGCATGCAGAACTGGCAGACGATATGGATATTCTCGAATTAGGCTGTGGCTGGGGTTCGCTAACTCTGTGGATGGCGCAACAGTTTCCACAAAGTCGAATAACGGCGGTATCCAATTCATCCTCGCAGGGAAATTATATCAAACAGCGCGCCAGCGAGTTAAAGCTGTTAAATATCAGCGTGATTACGGCCGATATGAATGACTTCAAAACAACCGCCGTTTACGACCGTGTTGTGTCGGTAGAAATGTTTGAGCACATGCGAAATTATGCAGAGCTTTACCAGCGTATTAGTCACTGGCTTAAACCCGGCGGAAAATTTTTTAAACACATCTTCGTCAATCGAATGACCCCATACCTGTTTGAAGATAAAGAGGCTAATGACTGGATGAGCCGCTTTTTTTTCAGTGGAGGCATGATGCCGAGTGACAGTCTGCCACTCAATTTTCAGGATCATTTGAAAATAGAAAATCGCTGGCGCTGGGATGGCCTGCATTATGAAAAAACCAGTAACGCCTGGCTGCAAAAAATGGATGCCAATAAGCAATTCCTGTGGCCGCTTTTTGAAGCGACTTATGGTGAGGATTTTGCATCAATCTGGTGGCAGCGCTGGCGTATATTTTTCATGGCCTGTGCCGAGCTTTTCGGTTACGAAAAAGGTCAGCAGTGGTGGGTCAGCCACTACCTGTTTAGCAAAAGGTAAGTCCCGATGTTAGTAGTCATTAATGCAGTTCTATTTCAAATTGGCTGGTTTGCATGTGTGCTCGGTGCAGCGTACCAATTGCCCTGGCTGGGTAGCTTAATGGCTGTGGCTATTGTTGCCTATCACCTGAGCCGCACCTTGCAGCTGGCTCAGGAGCTTAAATTAATTGCACTGGTTGTTACAGCAGGATTTGTTTGGGATAGCCTGCAGGTGACCAGCGGGTTATTACACTACGACAGTGGGCTTTTACATCAGTCACTTGCACCCTACTGGATTATTGCGATGTGGGCTTTGTTTGCAAGCACTCTAAACGTTTCACTTAAATGGATGAAAGGGAAATATTTTATCGCTACATTGTTCGGTTTGGTAGGAGGTCCTTTGGCTTTTTATGGTGGTTATAAGCTGGGAGCGGTAACTTTTTCTGACACCTCTATAGCGATGCTTGCACTCGGTGTGGGTTGGGCTTTTATTATGCCGCTAATGATGTGGCTATCGCATCACTATAACGGTTTTACTCATCAAGCCGAAAAGCTGGAGGTATGTGATGCTTGATACTTATATACAGGCACTCATCCCTATTCTAGTTGCAGGTTTACTAAGCTGGGTTTACAGCTTTAAAAAGCACAATGTAAACATTGTTGATAGCTTATGGTCGATCATGTTTCTACTGGCTGCACTGGTATACCAGTGGCAAAACCAGTTAGAGAGTTCCAGGGCAGTACTAATCTTTAGCCTGGTGTCTCTCTGGTCTATACGTTTATCCATACACCTCAGTATGCGTAACTGGGGTCATGCAGAAGATCGCCGTTATCAGAAAATTCGGCACAATAATGAGCCAAATTTTAAGTTTAAAAGCCTTTATATAATATTTGGTTTGCAGGGGATTCTGGCGTGGATTATATCCATACCTCTATTGTTTTCGTTAGGCTCAGATGTGCCTTTAAGCTGGTTTGATGGTGTCGCTGTCGTACTATGGATTATCGGTTTTAGTTTTGAAGCAGTGAGCGATTATCAACTTGTTCAGTTTAAATGTGATGAAGCTAATCAGCAAAAAGTGCTGGACACCGGCTTATGGGCAGTAAGCCGTCATCCGAACTATTTTGGCGAGTTTTGTATCTGGTGGTCATTTTATCTGTTTTCCATTCCTGCTGGAGGCTGGTGGACTATTTATGCGCCTGTATTGATGAGTTTCCTATTACTTAAAGTTTCCGGCGTGGTCATGCTGGAGAAGGATATCAGCAACAGACGTCCGCAGTACCGGGAATATATTAACAGCACAAATGCATTTTTTCCGGGTCCGAAAAAACAGCAGTCAAACCTTATGAAGGAGCAGAAGACATGAATCAATTTAGCAAATTCTGGTTGAAGTCCATATTCTTTCTAAGCCTTCCCCTTTGGCTGGCTCTATCCTTAATGCTGGTTGTAAAAACAGTGCAGGCTGAAGAATTAACAGATGCGATAGAAAAACAGTGGAAGTTCCGGGTTTTCCTGGATGACAGTGAGATCGGTTATCACCGGGTAACCCTGAACTATCAACAGCAAATTAAAAGGGTCAATGTCGAAGCTGATTTTAAGGTTAAGTTTTTATTTTTCACGGCATTCAGGTATCAGCATAAAGCCGAAGAGGTGTGGAGTGACTCCTGCCTGACGGATATAAAAGCGACTACCAATAACAATGGTGATTCATTGTTTATCAGGAAGAACAATAAAAGCGCCAATTTTAAATTACTCTCCCACGCCGGTGAGCAGCAACTGGAAGGTTGTGTGCGAAGTTTTGCCTACTGGGATGTGGAGCTGCTGAAAGCTGATCATTTACTGAATACCCAAAGTGGAGAGATTGAAGAGGTTAAATTACACAAACTCGGCGACTCTGTATTGCAGTTTGAAGATAAAAATATACCTGCCATCAAATATCGTTTATCACTGAAAGATAAAAGTATAGACCTGTGGTATTCAGCGAATATGAACTGGCTGGCCTTACAGAGTGAAACTGAAGGTGGGTATCAACTGAGTTACTATTCCGAGGCAATAGCCTTTTGATGAAAGGATTACTTAACAACAGTTTTTTAAAGCTCATCCGCTTGTTTCCTGTGCTTATGTTAATAGGTTGTAGCAGCTATGCGCCTATGCCGACTGTTCAGTCCGTGGATCTGCAACGCTTTATGGGGGACTGGTATGTGGTCGCAAACATACCGACTTTTATTGAAAAAGAAGCCTTTAATCCGCTGGAAAATTATGACCTGCAGGATGATGGTTCGATAGCCACGACTTTTACTTTTAATAAGGGGGCATTGGACGGGCCATTAAAAACCTATCGTCCCACAGGTTACATTAAAGATACTGAAACTAATGCCTTATGGGGCATGCAGTTTATCTGGCCTTTTAAGGGAGATTATCGAATTGTATACCTGGATGAAAATTACCAGAATACGATCATAGCTCGTGAAGCGCGTGATTATGTGTGGGTGATGAGTCGGCAGGCTGAAATCAGTCAGCGGCAATTTGATCGCTTTATGTTGATCATTCAACAGCTCGGTTACGATACCAGTGAGTTACAACGACCTGCTCATCGGAAACCACAAAAAGGGGACGTAGAGAGACTATGAAAATCGCAGTTATCGGAGGTGGAATATCAGGTAATGTAGCCGCTTATCATCTGAATAAAGAGCATCAGGTCACGCTGTTTGAAGCGAACGACTACGTTGGTGGGCATACGCATACCCACGATATTGAATGGGCGGGTCAACACTATCCGGTGGATACCGGGTTTATCGTGTATAACGAAAAGACTTACCCGAATTTTATTGCGTTGCTGGATGAGTTGAAAGTCGATACCAGAGTGACTGAAATGAGCTTCAGTGTGAAAAGTGAACGCGATGGACTGGAATATAACGGGCATAGTCTGAACAGCCTGTTTGCGCAACGCCGTAACCTGTTTAAGCCTTCTTTTCATCGCATGGTTCGCGATATTCTGCGTTTTAATAAACAGGCTCCGCTGGATATGCAGCAGGGACAGGCTGAGATCGGTCTGGGTGATTATTTACAGCAGAATAACTACTGCGAGCAGTTTATTCATCATTATATTATTCCGATGGGTGCAGCCATCTGGTCAACTGATCCGTTACAGATGAACCGGTTTCCCGCGCGGTTTTTTATTCGCTTTTTTCATAATCATGGTTTGCTAAACGTACAAAATAGACCCCGCTGGTTTGTTATTGATGGCGGATCCAGTCAGTATATCGAACCACTGGTAGCTTCTTTTAAACATAATATTCGATTAAATAGTCGTATCGAATCCATCAGAAGATTACCAAATTATGTATTGATCAAACCTTTTAAGCAGGACGCTGAACGTTTTGATGCAGTATTTATTGCCAGTCACAGTGACCAGGCTCTGGCCATGCTGGATGATGCCAGCAGACTCGAAAAAAATGTACTGGGAGCGATTCGCTACCAGCAGAATGAAGCTATTTTACATACTGATCAAAGCGTTTTACCGAAACGTCGCCTTGCCTGGGCAGCCTGGAATTATCATTTGCTGGATTACTCACAGCCGCAGGCAGCCTTAACATATAACATGAATATTTTGCAGGGTCATCAGGCAGCTGTTCAATTTTGTGTCACCCTGAATCATTCAGCAGCGATTGATAAACGCAAAATTATTAACCGTTTTCATTATGACCACCCGGTTTATACGACTGAAAGTATTGCTGCCCAACAGCGTCAGTCAGAAATTAACGGTGTTAACCGGACCTATTATTGCGGTGCCTACTGGCGTAATGGCTTCCATGAAGACGGTGTGGTGAGCGCGTTAAATGCAGTTAAACATTTTGAAGAAAATAGCCATGAAAAGTTGTATTTATCAAGGGCAAGTTAGGCACAGGCGTTTTGCGCCGAAACCGCATGATTTCAGCTACAGGCTGTTCATGATGTATCTCGATCTGGACGAATTGCCAGACTTGTTCAAACCCTTCTGGTTGTGGTCTAACGGTGGTTTTAATCTGGCCAGCTTCAGACGTGAGGATCACCTGGGAAAGGCGCATCATTCGTTGAGCGATTCAGTCAGGGATAGTATTGAGCAGCATACAGGCAAACGTCCGACAGGCCCGATACGTTTACTCACCCATCTTCGATACCTGGGATACGGATTTAACCCGGTGAGTTTTTATTATTGCTTTGATGCAAACGATGAAAAGCTCGAAACCATTGTGTGCGAAGTGAATAACACGCCCTGGGGTGAGCAACATCTGTATGTTTTGTCTGAGCAGGATTTGCATGATCAGCAACAGGAAGAGGGCAGCATAATGCGCTTTCAGCGTAATAAGGAGTTTCATGTGTCTCCTTTTATGCCGATGGATATACAGTATGACTGGCGTTTTTCTCCACCCGCAGAAACGCTCAATCTGCATATGCAAAATTTTCGGCAGGAGCTAAAGCTTTTTGATGCCACTCTGACCCTTAAAAAACGTTCGATCAATTCATTGTCTCTGGCCACAGTGCTAATCACCTTTCCGCTGATTACGTTAAAAGTGGTTAGCGCCATTTACTTCGAAGCACTGCGGCTATGGCTTAAAAAAACACCGTTATTTACTCATCCCGAAACCATACAACCTCCAAAACAAGAGGGAAAAATATGAAAACAACTATTAATCCTATGATGCAGTCAACTTCAGATAAGGCCCCTTCGTTCTGGATGGATCGTCTGGCCCGTAACCTGGTGAAAAATCAGCTGTCGAAAATAAAATACGGTGAAATTGTTTTCCGTGAGCTTGGGGAAGAAAGTTATTTCGGGCAGGTCACGCAAGACTTTCCAGTCAGGGTGCATATCGATGTAATTCACCCCAGTGTGTGGAGTGATGTCGCATTTGGAGGTAGTGCCGGCTCCGGTGAAGCGTATATCAAAGGTAGCTGGAGCTGTAATAACCTGCTCGGCCTGGTACGCATATTTTTACGTAACCGGCATGTGCTGGATGACATGGACAACGGTCTGACCCGTTTTAAGGCACCTGTGCATAAAATTTTACACTGGTTAAGTCGCAACACGCGTAAAGGTAGTCGGCGCAATATCAGCGCGCATTATGATCTGGGTAATGACCTGTTTGAATTGTTCCTTGATCCTACCATGATGTACTCCTGTGCTTATTATGCAAAACCCGGAATGACACTGGATGAAGCTGCTGTCGCCAAGCTGGACCGTATCTGTCAGAAACTGAATTTGCAGGAAGGTGATGATGTGCTGGAGATTGGTACCGGATGGGGGGGATTTGCCATCCATG
Source organism: uncultured Gammaproteobacteria bacterium (assembly GCA_937894085.1). Lineage (GTDB taxonomy): Bacteria > Pseudomonadota > Gammaproteobacteria > JACNJF01. Next base: position 20,624 of record CALCSG010000081.1, read on the forward strand.
CTGCCAGACACTATGGCTGTAAGGTCACCACAACAACGATTTCTCGAGAACAGTATGAACTGGCGCAGCAGCGGGTTAAAGAGCAGGGGCTGGAGCATAAAATTACCCTGCTATTTGAAGATTATCGTGATTTGCAGGGCGAATATGACAAGCTGGTTTCTATCGAAATGATAGAAGCTATTGGACATCAGTATATTGATACCTATTTTGAAAAATGCAGCTCGCTTTTAAAACCCGACGGCATGATGTTGATACAGGCCATTACCATTGCCGATCAACTGTATGACGCGGCGTTAAAAGATGTCGATTACATCAAAAAATTTATTTTCCCGGGTGGTTTCCTGCCGTCAATTAGCGCAATGTCTCACTCTATTGGTCGGGTCAGTGATATGAAACTGTTTCACCTGGATGATATAGGGCCGCATTATGCAAGGACCCTGGCGCACTGGAAACAACGATTTTTTGAGCGTATCGATGACGTACGCAGGGCCGGTTATTCTGATGCCTTTATCCGTATGTGGGAATATTACCTGAATTATTGCGAGGGTGCTTTTATCGAACGGGATATCGGTACCGTGCAAATGTTGCTGACCAAACCGGGCTGTCGGCGTGAACCGGTTAGTCTCTGAACTGGCATGTCGTGTCGAAAAGTAGAGGTAATATTATGACTATTATCAGACCCATGTTTTTTTTTGATGGTAGTTGTCCACTATGCAGTAAAGAGATTTCTCATTATCGATCACTAAAAGGCTCAGAAAAACTGCATTGGGTTAACATTACCAGGGATAAATCAACGCTCAATAAATATAGTCTGGACGCCGAATTTGCTATGACCCGATTTCATGTGTTTGATGCGGCAGGGCAATGGCAAACAGGAGCTTATGGTTTCGTGGAAATGTGGACGTCTCTGCCTTATTACCGCCGACTTGCTCAAATTGTTAAAGCATTGCGACTATTGCCTCTGCTGGATTATTTTTACACAAAAATTACCCGTTGGAGATTATTCAGGAACTGTAATGAAAAAGTCTGTAAGCGATAAACCGGCTCACCCTGCGGAGATTTGCTTAAATTAAGCTCGCGTTCAACCAGAGATGACAGAAAATACTCAGTACGTATCCAATGGCGATCACCGGCGTCCATTTTAGGTGCGAGCCAAAGGTATAGACACCGCGCGCTGAACCCAGTAATGCCACACCCGCAGCGGACCCTATAGCCAGCATGCTGCCACCAGTCCCAGCTGTTAGCGTAACCAGTTGCCATTGACCCAGGGACAGTCGGGATTCATGGTTAGCACGGCGAACATTACCGGAATGTTATCGACGATCGCGGATAAAACGCCAACCATGGAGTTCGCTAACGTGGGGCCCAGGCCCGTGTACATGAATTCCGAGATCAGCGCCATGTAACCAAACTCACTCAGTCCCGCGACACACATGATGACGCCGTAAAAAAAAGCAAGGTGTCCCACTCGGCACGCGCTATGCGTTCCATTAAATCAAAATTCTCTTCCTGATTTGGTTGTTCAGTCATATCCTCGAACATTTCTACGGCACCCAGCACGTTGCCATCGTCATCCGTTACCGGGGCAGCACTGAACACGAGATAGCTTCCGGTTTCCCCCACCTTTTCAAAAAAGTTGGCAGCATCAAAGGCCTTGACGCCAATAGGATTTTCCTTATGCAGACCACGGTAGTGTTTGCTGACTTTCAAGTCTGCATCACCCCCTAATACCACATCGGCAAGTGTCGTGCGTTGGTGTGCGTAAAAGGGTTTCCACTGATTTTTGGTTCCGATCATCTTATTGGCGGGAAAGCCGGTCAGTTCCTCCAGTGCTTCATTCCAGTGAGTAATTGTGTGGTCTTTGTCAATCATAAACGCGGGATAGGGCTGGTGATCCATGTATTCACCAATGTCCTTGCCGTAACGCAGCAACATACGTAAGGGATTAGGACTTTCTTCGGTACGCGTACCCAGTATAGAGTCAGCCAGGTAGAGTCGACCCTCTTTCTTTTTCAGGTAGAAAGAAAACATCCCCAGGTAACCCAGACCCAGCATCATGCCAGCCGCCGGCGGTAGATGCAGGAAATTGTGAAACGATACGGCTGTTATGATAGTTATCAGGAACAGAGCCATCATGGTTTTTGCCCCAAGCTTCATCTCCACGTGCTCGTCGACTGCCTGGGGGGTCCCATTCGTAATTGCAAAATTCATGATCAGTGCAGGAACCAGCCAATTGACTAGAGACGGGATAAAGATCATGAAAAATTGAAGAAATTCGACCTTCCCTTTTTGCCAGACCATCAGGGTCGTAATATCGCCAAAAGGTGAGAAGGCACCGCCGGCGTTGGCTGCAACCACAACATTTATGCATGATATAGCGATAAATTTTCGGTCTGTTCCACCTACCGCCATGACCACTGCACCCATCAGTAATGCGGTGGTCAGGTTATCTGCAATGGGAGATATCATGAAGGCGAGCACTCCAGTAATCCAGAATACCTGACGTAGTGAAAACCCGCGTGACACAAGAAAACCCCGGAGAGACACGAAAACATTGCGTTCCTCAAGAGCATTGATATAGGTCATCGCGACCAGCAGAAAGAGGAACAGTTCGGCGTACTCCACCAACCCGTGCTTAATAGCCTGGTGGGCACGTTCGGTTTCGCCAATGTTGTTAAAGGCCAGGGCAACCAGTATCCATATAACTCCAGCGGCAATGAGCACCGGCTTGCTCTTGCGCATATGGATACTGTTCTCCAGCGGCACTAACGCATAGGCGGCGACGAAGATCGCAATGCTCAGGAATCCATAAAAGGTTCCGGTAAGGACAACTGCCTCGCCCATACCGGCTGTGGCAAATGCTGTAGAGGAAAACGCCAACAATGCCAGCACGCTCAGTATTATTTTCACTTTTTTTCTTCTCGGATGGTAGATAATCACCCATACTGGCATAAAGCTGGCCGGAAAAGGACAACTGAATAACTCATGGACGTGTTAAATATAGAAGTATAATGGACGTGTTAAGTATAGAAGTATAGAAAATTAACAGACCTGATCACTGATGTTAATTTGAAAAATCTCTTTCAACACTTCATCCACCTTCCTTTAGCAACTGTAATTTTCAACAACTCCACCCGCTTATCATGAATTCGAAAATCATAACAGGCAAGTATCATTCTAAAAAAATTAGTAGAACCATGAAAGACTGCGCAAGACCTTGATGCATAAAATCAAAATACACTCTTCACTATTTTTATTTAGGATCATAAGCCAACAGGTCTCACAAACCACCGTCATTGACAGTAGTCCATAAGTTATTTGTTTATACAGATATCAGCTTAATAAACTGGTTTGAGAAGATGCTCCAGTTTTGGGAAGATCACAGGAAGTGATGGTAGAGTGCCTGTTTTTTCAAGATGAGACAGGATTTTATCGATCACCGTTTGATCTTCGCTACAGGCGATGACTTTGTCGGAACTTCCATAGTAAATACAGATTTAAACATCAATGTTAAATACACGTTTTAATGGTTGTGCTCAGGTCATGGACCTGGGTATTTTTTCTTGTAAGCATTTACCACGCCGGACGGGTGTGACCAGAAATCGGTGTCTAGTATGGATTTATATTAAGGATTCAGAAATTCTGCTCGTGTATGAATATTTTCCTTAAAGCAACCACCCAGAGCCGTTGTGCTGGTTTGTGAATTGCTGTCCATAACACCGCGCGACTTAACACAGTAATGGGTAGCTTCGATGCTGACCGCAACATCATCGGTTTCCAGTAAGACCTGTAAAGCAACCAGTATCTGCCGGGTGAGGCGTTCCTGAACCTGCGGTCTCTGTCCAAAAAAGCGAACTATACGATTGATTTTTGACAGACCGATAATTTTATCTTTGGGGATGTAAGCAACCTTGGCTGCGCCGTCAATTGTGACAAAGTGGTGTTCACAGGTGCTGGTTAAATCAATTTCACGAACCTTAACCATCTCGTTAGCACCCATCTTGTTTTCGATTAAAGACAGTTTGGGGAAATGGCTGTAATCCAGTCCGGAAAAAACTTCATGCACATACATTTTTGCAATACGGTGCGGGGTTTCGGCAAGGCTGTCATCAGATAAATCGAGGCCGAGTGTGGTGACGACGTCTGCCATCAGATCTTTGATCCGCTGATACTTTTGATCGGGAGTTAATCCGGTGTCGATCATGGGGGTCTCCAGACCTTCCTGTATCAGAGTGTTTCTGACTAAAACAGCTTCCTCGCTGAGTTTATTCTGATTTTTGGCGGGATAGCGGGCTACGTTAACAGGGATATTACTCATGATACTTTCTCCATCAGATTCAAGTTTTGATTTCTGTCAGCACGGTGCTCAAGAGTTAAAGACACAGAATCAGCAAATCGAAGCGCGTGAGGTTTGTCGACAGTAACTCGTGCATAGTTGACACTGGAGTGACTGCTGCAGGCATGCAAAATATCAGCGACTAATTTTTCAAGTAGTAAAAAGCGACCGTTTTCAACTAGCATAATCACGCGCTTGGTGATGTCTTTATAGTTCAAAGCACCTTCAATCTGGTCTGACAACGCTGCTTCAGTAATGGCGTAATTGATTTCTATATTGATCACTATATCCTGCTTTTTTTCTTTTTCATCGGGATTAAAACCGATGAAAGTGCGCAACCGCAGGTTACTGATATTAATAGTGGCATCTGTTAATGTCATAGCTTTAAAATTACCGGTTAAATTCATTGGCAAGTGGCAGTTTGATATATATATTTTAAAAAATATTATGAAAAAACTCTATTTGCCATACTCAAAAAAATTATAAGTTATATTCTGTGAAACAGCCGTCAAACTGAGGTGAAGAAACTGTGAAATACAATGTCAGCATAAAAATACAGGTACTATAAATTCACGGAAAAGTGATGTGCTGTTAACGATCGTTTCACATCTTACTGATTTATAATGATGAATTATTGCAAGCCATACTGTGTGCGGCTGGATATCTCCACGTTATTATAAGGACTAATTAATGAAAAATACCTTATCAATTCACTGGTTTCGCCAGGATTTACGCCTGCAGGATAATCCGGCCTTATCTCAGGCTGCTGAACATGGTCAGGTGCTGCCTGTTTATATTCTGGAGCAGCAGACTGATGCGCGCTATGCCATGGGAGCAGCCAGTCGCTGGTGGTTACATCATTCGTTGCAGTCACTTAATAACAGTTTAAATGGGCAGCTGCATATTTATTACGGTGATCCCGAAAAAATAATTCCCATTCTGTGCCGGCAATACAATGTGCAATCGGTATTCTGGAATCGCTGTTATGAACCCTGGCGTATTCAGCGAGATGCAGTAATAAAAAATACGCTTAAACAGAATGGTGTTAAGGCTCAAAGCTTTAACGGGTCATTACTGTGGGAACCGTGGCAGGTTCTCAAAGCTGACTCCAGTTCATATCGGGTATTTACCCCTTTTTTTCGTAAAGCCAGTGCTCAACAGCCAGTTGGCCCGCCATTATCTCTATCATCACTGTCGCTTATCGATCCCCCGGATGATGCTTTATCAATTGCAGACCTGCAACTATTACCAGAAGTACGCTGGGATAATTCTTTAGCTGATAACTGGAGGATTGGGGAAGATGCTGCGCAATCGGTACTGCAGGATTTCCTGCAAAATGGTATTAAAGATTATAAACAGGGGCGTAATTTTCCAATTAAAAAAAACGTATCCAGGTTGTCTCCTTACCTGCACTGGGGTGAAATCTCTCCACGCCAGATATGGCAGAGGATTCAATCCATTGAACTGGACGACAATGTTCAAACCTTTAAAAGTGAACTGGGCTGGAGAGAGTTTTCCTACTCGCTACTGTATCACTTTCCCGAACTGCCTGAAAAAAATCTGCAGCAAAAGTTTGATGCATTTCCATGGAGAGATGACCCTCATTATCTTAAATGCTGGCAACAGGGTTTAACCGGTTATCCTATAGTGGATGCCGGAATGCGCGAACTCTGGCAAACCGGTTATATGCATAATCGTGTGCGCATGATAGTCGGTTCTTTTCTGGTTAAAAATCTGTTGTTGCACTGGCATCATGGGCGCGAATGGTTCTGGGATTGCCTGGTGGATGCCGATCTGGCCAGTAACAGTGCCAGCTGGCAATGGATAGCCGGTTGCGGAGCTGATGCGGCACCTTATTTTCGGATCTTTAATCCTGTTACCCAGGGAGAGAAATTTGATGCCTCTGGTGAATATACGCGCCGATTTATTCCTGAACTGAGTCGATTGCCTGACAAGTACCTGTTCAAACCATGGATGGCTTCAGAAGATGTTTTAGCTGAGGCAGGCATCAGGCTCGGGGATGATTACCCTTTACCTGTAGTGGATCTTAAAGCTTCCAGAGAAAGAGCTCTGGAGGCGTTTAAAAGTCTTCGACCCTAAACATGTTGCTGAGGTTGAAATAAACGGTTTTTTTGATGCTGTTATTTTGGATAGTTTTTGATAAATTTCACAAAACCTTCATGCTAAATTGACAGGCCATTCACTTCTCCATCAGTAGTATCACAATCGTAATTAACAGTAAGCAACTTTCCTGGAGAAAATCATGTCAAAGTACGAGCAGCAAATGTTAGATACAGAACGTCATTATGACCAGATGATGAAGGAGATAGAGCAGGTTGATCCGAATATTCTTTACTCGTTAGTACCGGGGAGCCAGTTACATCAAAAAATTAATAACCCGATTACGGAAGGCATTGACGAGGGTTAAAAGCTATAACTTTTTAATGATTTTATACAGGCTGGACAAGCCCATTATTTATCCTCCCTTTCCTTTATATGTCCAGCCTGCTTTTTAGGTTCAAGTCTGCCCTCACACAAAATCCACTGGTCGTTTTATTAGGTAAGCCTTCAATTTCATATCACTGCCAATTACATGATCGATAATCCAGCTGCGAATAAGTGCTATCAAAGGCTCCAAATCCTGTTTGGTCACTGAATGTTCAACTTCCTCATCAGCCAGAATCATATTCAGTTCGCTGTCAGTAACTTCATCATTATTATCGGATTCTCTATCTCGCTGGTCAGTGCCCAGGATGCTATCCAGCTCATTTTTTATGGCATATAAATTTCGCATGATTTGTTTGTGTTCGAGCTTGTGTTCGTCTAACTGTGGGTACCTGATTTTACGCTGAATGGTTTCTTCATGATCAAAATGTGTTTTGGTGTAACTGACCAGGTGATCAAGGGTTTCTTCAACAATATCGTGGTTTTCTTTTGTATTTAAAGCAGTTTCTAAAGCATTGATCTGGTCGATCAGGTATTTATGTTCAGAATCGATGAGATTATTTGCTACGCTCATTTGTTCACGCCAGACAAGACCCATTTTTATTGCCTCAGATCAAAAGTAAAAATTCTATTTATGCTATAACTTATAGTCTATCAATCGATAACAACCAAAATTTTTTTGGAAAAATACAGATGGCTTCATTCAACTGGAATAAAAATTATTTAACCGGTTTATCAGATGTTGATGATCAGCATTATCAACTGGTTATGAAATTAAATAATTTCAGCCAGTTAGTGGCTGAAAATAAGATTTCATTTGATGATATAAGTACTTTGTTTAAGCAGTTGGCCGATTATGCTGTGTTTCATTTTAAACAAGAAGAGGCTTTGATGGCCGCCGCAGGTATTGATCGACGTCATCTTGCAAAGCATATCCAGACCCATCGGGATTTTATTCAGGAAGTCAGTTCAATGTTTGCCGGTATTTCAAATGACAATACTGGCGCAGTAAAAAGTTTACTGGACTTTCTTACCCACTGGCTGGTCTACCATATTCTGGGGACGGATCAGAATATGGCACGGCAAATTGAAATGATTAAGTCGGGGGTTAGTCCTGCAGATTCCTATGACAGGGAAGAGAATGAGGTCAGTAGTTCTACTGAGCCCTTGTTACAGGCTTTAAACAGCCTGTTTCAACAAGTTTCAGACAGGAATAAAGAGCTCTTACAGTTGAATCAGTCACTTGAAAGGATTGTAGCAGAAAGAACAAATGCCTTATCTGAAGCCAACAGGCATCTTGAAGAACTGGCTTTAACAGATGTACTGACAGGGTTACCAAATCGTCGACAAGGTATGCGTCAACTTGAAATTTTGTGGAAAGATACGGTACTTAAAAATTCTACTTTATCCTGCATGATGATAGATGCGGATCATTTCAAGGAGGTGAATGATACTTACGGCCATGATGCGGGTGATCTTGTTTTAATTGAATTAGCTAAAACGCTTCTTCACTGTTATCGAAATGACGACATTGTCTGTCGACTGGGTGGTGATGAGTTTCTAATTAGTGCCTGAACGAAAAAACATAAGTTCTTAAAATCAAATGAAAAATCGG
>CALCSG010000082.1 GCA_937894085.1 uncultured Gammaproteobacteria bacterium
CGCTGACCGTTTACACGATGTACACGAGCCAGTCCTCTGGTCATGGTTAAATCGGCAACCGATGACAGCGCAACCAGATCTCCTAATTTATTTCTGATTTGCAAATACTGCAAATCATTCAAGCCTTTTCTATCCTGATCCGATAGCCTGACAGTCACCGCCTGGGTTTCTTTTGAAGCCTGTACTTCCAGCCCGGTGGTTCCTTGCAATGCTGCTCGGACTTCGGCCGATACCTGCGCTGAATTAATCCCCAGTACACCTGCCTGCTGCTTTAAATTAATACTTATTTCGGGTTTACCCGGGCGGATGTCATCATAGACTTCTATGACTCCGTTAAACCCTCTAAGGTAGGTCTGTAAATCTAACGATGCTTTTTTTAGCATGTCCAGATTTGAACCCTGAAGTCGAATATCAATGGCCTTTCCTGCCACTCCGCGTTCTTTATCGGTAAACGACAGGTTAATGACATCGCCAACGTCACCGGTGTGTTCGCGCCAGTCCAGTAGCATTTGATCAATACTGCCATTACGGTTTTCAGCACGAATCAAATCGGCACTAACTGTAGCGATATGTGTTCCATTTTCATTAGAATCGATATTATTGTTATACAGGGCCGTTATATTCCTGACCAGATCCATGCCCTGTTTCTGCCTGGGGGCGTAATCTGCATTTAGTGCTTTCAGTCCAGCCTCGACTTTAGCAACCACTTCTTCGGTACGACTCAGTGATGATCCCTGTGGCAATAGAATTCGTGCCTGAATTACGTCCGATTCCAGTTGAGGAAAAGCCCTGAATTTAAGCCATCCTGCTGGAATGGTGGCAAATGAAAGCAGCAGGACAAATAACATAACACCAAGTGAAATATAAGGACGTTTCACCGACAGGCTAACAAGCGGTGCAAACCCTTTATCGCGTACCGCAACAAACTTTTCTTCAAACCACAGGTGAAACCTTGAGCGCTTCGTTTTATGCATGTGTGCAAGGGAATGATGCAGGTGGGCCGGCAGAATCAGGAAGGCTTCGATCAAACTAACGGCGAGCGTAATTACCAGTACGGCCGGCATATACTTTAACACGGCCCCCATTTTGCCGGTCATGTAAAACAGTGGACCTACAATCATGATAGTGGTTAGAAAAGATGATAATACCCCCGGGAATACCTGCTGCACGCCTTCAATGGCTGCCTGAGCTGCATTTTTACCTTTGCTAATCTGGCTAGCGATATTTTCGGAAATAATAATCGCATCATCCATCAACAGACCAATCGCTACCAATAGTGCGACCATCGTGATCATATTAATGCTATAGCCGAACAGGTTCATCGCAAATATGGCGCCAAGGAATGAAACCGGAAGCCCCATGGTGACCCAGAAAGAATAACGCAGGCTGAAAAAAGCCCACATGGTCAGGAATACCAGAATTAATCCGGCTACACCATTTTGAACCAGAATCCTTAGACGGTCTTTGATATTACTGGTGACATCCTGACTGATTTCAAGACGGATACCCTTAGGCGCCAGGGTGAGTTCACGCTGAAGATTTTCCCGTACTGCATCCATCACTCGCAATGAATCCTGCTGGGTGGTTTTAATTATATCCAGTAACGCCGCACGTTGCCCGTTGAACAGTATTTTTTCTTCAAGCTTTTCATAGTGGTAGCCAATACTGGCAATATCCCCCAGACTGACCGTACCGCCTTCGCTGCTGGAATAGACAATCAGTTTTGAAAATTCATCCAGTGTTTTACGTTGCTCGTTATAACGTACAATGATGGAGCCATCCCTGTTTTCCAGCGAACCGGCAGGTGAATCAATGCTTTGAGAGCGGATAGCCTGATTGATATCATTCACCGTCATTGCATATTTCTGCAAATCCGACTCGTTGATTTGAATCAGGATTTCCCTATCAGAAAAACCTCGTAGTTTGATCTGTGCAATACGACGATCACGTGATATGCGACTTTTAACTCTTTCCGCATACTGGTGCAATGACTCGGCACTGAGCTCAGTTCCCGGTTCTGCACTGATTGCAATACTCGCTATATTGGCGGTACGTTCCAGTAAAACGCTATTCGGTGGCTCGACTTTTTCGGGAAACGTCGTGATGGACTCTACTGCTGATTTCACATCGTCGTAAAAAGTCCCAAGGTCAGCGGTTTCCAGCATCCTGGCAGTGACTATGGCGAGATTTTCACGCGCATCACAACGTATCTCGATGATATCCTGAACAGTATCCAGCGCTTCTTCCGTCACATGACAGATACCTTGCTCAACATCTAGAGCGGTGGCACCGGGAAATGACAGACGTACTTCCACTTCTGTTGCTGGAATAACCGGAAAAGTATCCCGCTGCAGTTTTGGCAATGCGCTCAGCCCCAGCACCATGATGATCAGCATCAACAGGTTGGCAGCTGTTGGATGCGTGACAAAATAACGAATCATTGCTCGGACCCTGAGTCTATAGCATTTTTGTCCTGTTCCATCTTCTGTTTAAAGTCATCAGGAATTTCACCCATCGTATCCATAAACAGTTGTTTCATGGTTTTATTATCTTTCATCGGTTCCAGTAACATACCTTCAATAGCCGGAACCAGGTCAGAGGTCACTATTTTTTGTTTCGGTTGCAGGCCTTTACTAATGGCCACATAACCATCCTGATGGAAGGCGATTTTCACCGGGCGAAACTCCAGTCGCTGTTCATCATTCATCACATACACACGCCCCTCATGCAGTGCTGTCGACGGGATGACTAAAAACCTATTCTCGTTTTTACCCAACAACTCAACCTGGACGAACAGATCGCTGATCAAGGGCGGTTTACGTCCTGATTCTGCCTGGTCATAAGGCCGCTCCACCCTGGCCACTATGCCAAGGGCCTGGGTCTTAGGATTAATGCTCGCAGAAACACGGCTGATAGTCGCATCCCAGCTGACTTTATGATCCCCGTTCTGCATACTTACTACTGCCGACAAGCCCATCACGCCGGGTACCCAGTTAGTACTGACATTAGACGGGTTATCAGCAAAGGGTTTAGAGGTATTCACCAATGGTCGAAGCTTTCCAACGGGAAACTGTGATTCAATCTCAGCGGCATCGATGCCATCTGCGCTGAATAATAACTGACCTCGATTAGCATACTGGGATTCACTCACCTTAACTTCGGTGATTCTGGCATCAATAGGTGCTATTAAGTGGGTTCTGGCCAGATCCTGTTGTGCCTGTTTCAGTTGAACCCGTAAAACTTCACGTTCCGCACCGTTGATTAACAGGTTGCTTTCCAGGGTCTGCAGATTCGCTTTAGCGCCTAACAGACTCCGTTCAGTAGTATCCAGTGTTGACATGGACACATTGCCTTTCTTCACCAGTTTCTGCTGACGTTCAAACTCTTTTTCTAGCAGCAATACTTCCTGCTTCCGGGTTTTTATGGATAAATGAGTCGTCTCATCCTTGATTTTAGAGGTTTCAATTTGTGCTTCAATCTGAGATAGAGCCAGTTGATAACTCGATGGATCAATGCTTAATAACACTTCACCTTGAGAAACAAACTCGCCATCTTTCAACTTTTCAGACAGATAAACGACTTTTCCAGCCACCTCAGCTACAGCCTCCCAGGACTGTGCCGCTTTGACATGCCCATAACCAATAGCATTGATTTTTAACTTAAGTTTCGTCACAGAGATGACTTTAGCTTTGGTGGCAAACTC
>CALCSG010000083.1 GCA_937894085.1 uncultured Gammaproteobacteria bacterium
TTTGTTCAGTGAGCTTTAAGCGAGACCCCGCTTTTACGCTGAGCAGTTACAAATAAACTTAATAATCAGAAACAGCCTTTTAGCTGATCACGGAAAGATCGACCCATAATCTATTTATCCAAAGCCCTGATTCGATTATTATGAATAGCTTAGTCACCAGCTATCACATCAGGCCTTTAGCAGCTATATTTATCCAGGAAATTTCGTGGTCACAGAACAAATAAAAATTGAACGATATTTAGCCGAGTTACGCAGGCAGTTAAATGCACTGTTTATTTTGCGTAAAGCTGATAAAAAAGCACCTGAAACCGAAAAAAGTTATACCGATGGATTTATTTTCGCCGCAATGTCACTGGGTATTCTTAGCCGAACAAGAGTCGAAGAAGTTATTGAAGAGGTAAATCAGCAGGTTTTTAACATGTCACTCAATGAACGTCTGCAGTACTATAAAAATAAACCCGCCGATGAAGTATCGCTTTACGAAATGCCCACCTATCAACGTCAGGGTAAAGAAATAGGCATAAATTGACTAATTCAGAGAGTTTGTGACTAGCAATATCGTATAAACGTATATCAAAAATCAAACCCTCACCTGATTCATCCAGAAAAAGTTCGTAATAAACTGTGACGAAAACACACTATCCCGAGTCTAGTCATTATTAAATAGATAAAATGGATAATAGAACCCTTTAAAAATAGAAAAATGAATATAAACAATTAGTTTCAAAAAGATAATCCATGGCATTTACCCAGATTTCTAATCGCGCTTGCGATAGCTCTAGTTTTTGCTTTGCTATTATTCGGCTTACCGCCGTTAATTTTCAAGGTCGATAACACATTTGAAAACATGCTTAAAACACGGGTATTACGTGTTTTAACGCGCAATACGTCTACCACATTTTATGAAGTACACGATGAACCCGCCGGACTGGAATATGACCTGATTAAAGCCTATGCAGACCAGCTCAATGTTAAAGTCGAGATCATAATCAAGCCAAGTATTCCGGAACTGTTGGTTGCCCTGAACAATGGCGAGGGTGACATCATTGCCGGTGGCATAACCCGCACCGAAGAGCGTGAAACTATTTATAGTTTTGGACCCGATTACCAAAGCGTACAACAACAGGTCGTTTGCAACAAAAATAATGATCAGATAAAGGAGCCTAAAGATCTGGCTGGAATAAAACTGGCTGTTATCGAAGGTAGTAGTTATGAAGAAACATTAAATTCATGGAAACAGAAATTTCCGACGTTGGAATGGATTCCCAGTCGTTTTTTATCGACAGAGCAATTGCTGGAAAATGTTGCTATTGGTAAACTCGATTGCACACTTTCTGATTCTAATATTTTTGCTATTAACCGTCGCTATTACCCTAACCTGCAAATCGCTTTTTCAGCCTCTGAAGAACAGCAGTTAGCCTGGATTTTACCGCCAGATGCCGATAGCCTGGCGACTAATTTAGAGCTTTGGTTTGAAAAAGAAGAAACCAGCGGATTACTGGCTAGCATAAAAGAACGCTATTACGGCCATGTCGAATTTTACGACTTTGTAGACCTGCAGGCTTTTAATCGACGAATCAAACAGCGCTTACCTAAATACCGTGCCCTGTTCGAAAAAGCAGCCAAAAAACACGACTTACCCTGGACCTTACTGGCTGCCCAGGCTTACCAGGAGTCACACTGGAATGCTAAAGCGAAAAGTCCGACAGGCGTCAGGGGGTTAATGATGCTGACTTTAAACACAGCAAAATCAGTAGGTGTGAAAAGCCGTCTTGATCCTGAGCAGAGTATTATGGGTGGTGCTAAATATTTGAGCCGAATGATGAAACGATTACCAGAAGACATAACTGATGAAAACCGCCTGTATTTTGCGCTGGCTGCTTACAACGTTGGCATGGGCCATTTGAAAGATGCACGGTTACTGGCACCATCAGTCGGCAAAAATCCCGATGAATGGACAGAACTAAAAGAGGTTCTCCCGTTGTTATCAGAGAAAGTGTTTTATGAGAAATTGAAACGCGGTTATGCTCAGGGAAAAGAACCGGTCGACTACGTGACACGGATCAGGAATTACGAAGACGTGTTAAAAAATAGCTTAAAGGATGATTCACCAGTCATTTCACAGGTTAAATAACTTCACTTCTATTTTTTTAAATTTAATTTTTTGTTTCGATAATTATGAATATAACTTTAAGTCTGCTAGCCGTTGTTCTTTTACTGACAGCCAATGCTTTTTTTGTTGCCGCCGAGTTTGCACTGGTTAAGGCACGCGGTTTTCGTATCGATGCGCTAGCGGAACAGGGTAATGCCTCGGCCCGCATGACCCAGAAAATCCAGCAAAATCTGGAGGCCTATCTAGCAGCCTGTCAGCTCGGCATCACAATGGCATCGTTAGGGCTGGGCTGGGTGGGTGAACCCACCATGGCGGCACTACTTGAACCAATCCTGCATTCGATTGGCCTATCCGAACATATGATACACACCGTAGCGTTCATTACCGGCTTTTTA
>CALCSG010000084.1 GCA_937894085.1 uncultured Gammaproteobacteria bacterium
CACGCTAAAACCCTGTCAAGATGTTTTTCCTATAATTTACGCTGAATAGTTACAATATATGTAATAGTTTTGATCCTGATGTATTTTTCATGCCTTTCGGGTAGTTCTCAAAGTTACTCGAAAAATACAGATACGACGGCTGTAACCTGGGCTGGGTAGCCAATGATCACGGGGTAGGTCTTTCCTTTACACAGATCCTGGCGGAACAGGTTTCTAGTTATTTAATTTTCGAATAATATCCCGATACATGCTAATAAACGGATGGCCAGCTTCCAGAATCGATAGGATTTTAAGGATGCTTCTACGTCCCAGGTCATCTTCAAAGCTTCTGTCTTTTTGCATTATGGTGTAAAAAAGTTCCAGAGCTGATTTGTAGTCTTTTTGTGTTACATACCAGGCTGCAAGTAATTTTACCGCAGGCAGTTCATCTAAATTCTCCCTGACGAACGGTTTTAAATCTTCAGCATCGAGTACCGGCGAAGCCATGTCGGCAAATTCACATTCGATTTTTAATCGTTGACAGGCCGGTTTAGTGCGAATGCCTTCTGGCAGAGAGGTGAGTAATTTAAGGGCATCGGTAATTCGACCCTCACTGCGCATTAAACTGGCGATAGTTAAAGGAAGTTTGTAATAATTTGGGCTGGTTAAGGCTGCCTGTCCCAGCTGTTGGTAGGCTTTTTCTACTTCGCCTTCATTAAATAACTGTAATGCCTGATGAATAATAATGTCATTCTCAGAGGCTACATATTGATCCAGCATGAAACGCAAATCCTGTTCATTCTGGTAACCAAACAGGGTTTCAACTACTTTTCCCTGGGCAAATAGTTTTATGGTAGGTACGCTGGTAATGGCATAATCATGGGTAATTTTGCTATTTTCATCGGCATCTATATTGACCAGTAAAAAAGAGCCGGAGTAAGCCGTTATTAGCTTTTCCAGCACCGGGTAAAGACGAAAGCTGGGTCCGGCTTTGCGTGACCAGAAATTAACCAGTACAGGCCCCAGAATTGAATTTTTCAGTACGAGCTGTTCAAAATTTGAAATGCTGGCATCGAATATAAAATTTTTTACGTCAAAGTCCTGTTCGTCCATTAATGGCTCGCTTTAATGTAATTTCATCTTGGGTTGATGTAAAAAATATTCTTCGATGACCTTGCGCACAGTTGGGGGGTAATCCAGTGTATCCATTTCCTGCATACCTTCGCTGAAAAAACTGGCGGCATCCTGCGGTAAATAGTGAATCATTTCATCAAACACTTTTTTCATGGTAGCTGCATCGTGAGTGCGTGTAGCGACGATACCACGGTTGATATGTAATAAACGCCAGGGTCTATAAATATTACTGCTTTCCAGGTCGTGTTTAATTTCATCACTACTGGCATCGACTACCATACTCATTAATTCAACGAGCGCCAATAGAGATTTTTTATCTTTCATGCCATTAGCCGAATGGGCGAAAGCATTGACGACCGGTTCTATATGTTTCAGTTGTCCATTATAGTGAATAACCCAGCGAGCGAAAATGAGTGATATCTGTTCTATTTCCTGGCGTCGATGTGGAAGATCCAGTTTTTCCATCAGATCGACCATTTTCAACAGCAGGATAAAACCGTGATCACCGATTTCTGTCGCTTCAATACTGCTAATGACGTGATCTTCTGCAGCCTGCTGGTTAACAGTTGAGGCTACATCAAAAAACTGCTCAAGCGCCTGCATTAAATTATCGAATGCCTTTTTATGGGCATCATTGAAATAGTCAGCTAATTCAGCAGGCAGTTTTTTAAAATATTTGTGGGCATCGTCCAGCGATGCGAGAGAGCTCACTTAACTAATCCCGAGATGGTTTGCTTCTTCGGATGATAGTAACCGTTCCTGAGTTACCCGCCAGTGACCATCTTCTTCTTTCGATAAAACAATTTCGATTGGGTGGGAATCAGTAGTGCCATCGGTAGCCTTTACCGATTCATTGGTTAGAAACATGATCTGGCTGTTATTGCTCTGTCGAATCTTGAGGCCTTCATAACTGGCTTTTTCAATCAGCTTTTCGCTGAATTCATGTTCACACTGTGAAAACCAGTCGCTATAGTTAATCACCTCAAAACCGGGTATGCCAAATACCTGTACATCCTTGGAGATTAAGTTCATGTGTGAAGCGTGATCATATTGCTGGATTGTTTTACAGCAACTGTCCATCCAGTTTTGTGCGATTTGTTCTATATTCATGTTGATATTATCAGTTTTTTAACAGGGGTTAACCTTAGCATAAAGCAGTTTGTTGTAACCACTAAGGCTTAATGGATTTTGTGATTTTATTAATTAACTCCGGACCCTTGAAAATGAAGGCACTATAAATCTGAATTAATTTTGCTCCAATATCCAGCCTGCATTGAGCTTCTTCAGGGCTGTCTATGCCACCGGCAGATATAATAGGAATTTCATCCTGTAATTGCTGATGAAATTTATACAGTATCT
>CALCSG010000085.1 GCA_937894085.1 uncultured Gammaproteobacteria bacterium
AAATCACTTCAGGATATAGCTTGTTTAGAATTAGTCAAATGGCTGCTTTGTCCATTTATGTGGAGTATGTAATTATGTGGAGTTAATTTAGTACGAGCGAGTCAGCGTCTGTAGAACAGGCAAAAAACTCATTCGATAACTCCACATAATAATTACAGTGTTTCTAGAAATTGTATCAATGCATCTGGTGCTTTATAGCGCTGAAATTTGGCATCAGGTTCCTGGATTTTTGAAGTTCGGCCTCTTTTATTGCCTGATCAGCGTCAACATACATATGAGTAATAGCTATACTTTCATGCCCTAACCATAAGGCAATAACACTGATATCAATACTGGACTGCAATAGATGCATAGCCGTTGTCCGGCGAATAATATGTGGTGTTATATTCATAAGTAGTCTTCAGTAAAGGGGAATACTACTTCAAAAAGCACAAATATTATGTCCAGTAAATTTATAGTCAAATGGGTTAAAACCCTTTAAAAACGTGGATAATGGGTGTAGGTGAATATACTACTCCACATAACTTCATACTCCACATAAATGGACTTATGTGGAGCTTTACATAAGTCCATGATTAAGCCTGATGGTTATTGATGACTATTTCAATGATATTATTATTCACTGAAGTCCACTCCTCCAATGACTGGTATGGAGAAGCCAGGAAGCACAAGATTCGCACTTCCTGGTTATTTGCATCAACAATCAGTTAACTCAGATATTTCCAGAGCATCATCTACTTCTATTCCAAGATACCGGACTGTACTTTCAAGTTTAGTATGACCAAGTAAAAGTTGAACTGCTCTCAGGTTATGGGTTCGTCGATATATCAAAGTTGCCTTTGTTCGTCTCATTGAGTGTGTGCCATATTCTGATGGATCGAGACCGATATCTTTTACCCAGTTTTCTACAATTCTGGCATATTGCCTGGTTGAAATATGAGGTGATGTTTTTAATCTGCTCTTAAACAAATAATCATCGAATTTTAATTCTGCCTGTTTTATCAATTTTGAAATCGAGTCTCTGGTTTGTTCAGTGATTTCAAATTGTACTGGCTGATGAGTTTTTTGTTGCATAACCATGGCTCTGCGTAAAACAGTCGATCCATGAGAAATATCTCTGACTCTAAGCTTTAACAGGTCACAACTTCTAAGCTTGCTATCTATTGCCAGGTTAAATAATGCAAGATCGCGAATACAGTGTGTTAGCTGCAACCTTACTCGAATAGCCCATATTTCTTTCAGCTTCAGGGGTAATTTCTGACCAACCAGCTTTCCTTTATTCCAGGGCGTATGTTTTTGATGCTCAGTGGTTTGAAAGTTCATTTCAATTCCTCCGTTGTTGGATGGAATTAAAGTATGAACCTCTACCCGTTAGGAGTCATTCAGGTTACTTTTTTGACTCCAGACAGCTGAATTTCATATATTTCCGTGAATATCATGAACTACCCTGTTGTGGCGTAACCGGACATTGAGTTCTCCACAAGTTTAAAGGCTTTTCATCTTGTAATATTTAATTTGTATCTGACCCCAGTTATTCCAATTAATAACGCAATTTGAAATTATGACATCCACAGATTTATCTGCGACAGGCAGGTGCTCAATCTCTCCCAACCTGAATTCCACATTTTTATAATCACCTTTATCTGCATTGATTCGTGCTTTGCTGTGCATTTCAGATGTCATGTCGACACCGATGACTTGTCCTGTTTCACCAACTTGTTGTGCAGCAAGAAAACAATCAAAGCCTCCGCCACTGCCTAAGTCCAAAACTGTTTCACCTTTCTTTAGAGATGCTATTGCCTGAGGATTCCCACAACCCAGTCCCATATTAGCACCCTCTGGCACCTCATTAACCTCGGTTTTTGAATAGCCCAGTTTTCTGGATGTAGATTTTGCATCAACATCTGGCACTTCACAGCACGACGTGGTTGTATCGCAGCATGATGTAGATGTGTCACAGCACGAAGTTAAAGCATCACCACAGGAACCACCAGATTCAGCCACTTTGCCATATTGCTCGCGAACTGCCTTGCGTATTTCTTCATTTGCTACTTGAGTCATTCTGCTCTCCAATTGTATAAACTTAATAATACCTATAGACGTGAGGCACCATAAAAGGACGCAAAAATTTTCAAATTAACAGCAATCACTGTCCTGGTTTTTGCTGTCATATGAGACGAGTTGATTTTTTTTATTGGTTTCTATCTGGCAACAGTCATTAAGCATGGATTTTAATAAACTCCGACCTCTTTGCACTCTTGACTTTGCACCTGATAAAGAAATATTTTCTTTTACTGATACCTCTTTTTGAGTTTTTCCCTCGATTTCCGATAATTGAATGGCTTCCCTGTATTTATCGGGTAGTTGACTGATCATTGGCTCAAGGCAGGATGATAACTCTTGTCGGATAGTGGTGCTTTCATCTAAGTCTGGTTGTTCAATCCACTTTGGTAATTCTTCCTGTCTTTTATTAGACCGGTAATAATCAATCACTGTATTCCGTGTAATCTGATACAACCAGCTTTCGATTTTAGTATTCGCTTCCAGAGAATCCAGTTGAGAGTGAATTTTTAAAAATACATCTTGTAATAGATCATCAGCCATATCACCGGAAATCCGACCTTTAATAAAGCTGGATAACTTTTGATGATATTCTATCCAGATATTTTCAGTGGTTAGCATATTGTAGTATTTAAAATTGAACGAATATGATCAATAATTTGATTGAATAAAATTAGATAATACCTATAGACGTGAGTCTTCACAAAAGGATGCAAAAAAGTTACTCATTAACAATAAATAACATTTCTACATTTTTTAAGTGCCTACAGAAATGGGGTAAAACTACTTTGTACTCATTCCAGATAGGTCAGACAAACGCCCGGTGCCTGGAATAGAAATGAATGATACTCTGGAAAAACCTGAGCAAACAAATTGTTTTTAAATAAACCAAGAAGTGCCTGGCTGGTTTAAACTTCCTGATTTCCCCACACCGGACATAGTTGGAAGTAGGCCTTACGATTTAACGTCATAACAGCAAATCATTCAACATTTGCTTTTAGTCTCAAGCATGGACTTATATGGACTCCCCATTGTCAACAATAAATCCTCACCAACGCCAATAAAGAAACAAATGCGTACTTATATACGAGCTCTATATGAGTAGCGAACCCTGGCTCTTATGTGGAGCTTCACATATATGGACAAACCAGTCGTTCCAGGAAATCTAAGACACCGAAACTTAGGGCCAAAACGACACGGTAGAGTTGCGGATATATGGAGCGGATACATATAGATCCATTATTAAGTGTATTTCAATTATATGTTGGGAATATGGCATGGAAAGGTTTGGTCCTGCAGTTTATTTTCGGGGTTTTCGATGCAGGCGTCGAAGTCGATTACCAGTATGGTTTCCCTATATAATATGCACTTTATGCGCATTTTTTAGAATCAATACTGACTGGAAAGACCATAATCAACCAACAATATGATTTTATCTGATAACATTTTTGAGTTTACGTTTCTAAATCCACCCAGTCATCAAGTATCTTGAAGAATGCCGGTACCAGCAGTATTGAAAACAGCGTCGCAGTGCTTAGGCCAAATACCAGACTGGCCACTATCGGTATTAATAACTGTGCCTGAGTACTGGTTTCCATCAACAACGGTAATAAACCCGCTATTGTCGTCATGGAAGTCAGTACGATAGCGCGAAATCGATCATGTGCAGCTAACTGTACCGCTTCGCCTACCGCTATGCCTTCTTTCAAACGATCCTTGATGAACGTGACCAGCAAAATATTGTCATTCACCACGATACCCGCTAGCGTGGCCATACCCACCAGACTGGGTATGGATAACTCAAGGCTCAACGCAAGATGCCCCCAGAACACGCCGATGGCTCCCATTGGCATC
>CALCSG010000086.1 GCA_937894085.1 uncultured Gammaproteobacteria bacterium
TTTGATACATTGCATATCAATAAGGCCGTCAATATTCCTTTGAATAGCAGGCAATTTGGTAAACTGATCAAAGCGCTTCATGAAGACGGAAAACCAATAGTTTTTTATTGCAATGGTCATAGATGTTTTCATTCCTATAAAGCCGTTATAAAATCCAGAAAAGTCGGGATAAATAATGTTTTTTCCTATGATTCAGGTATTTTTGACTGGTCGAAAGCTTACCCCGAAAAAGCCACTTTACTGGGTATTACACCGGTTAATGCAGGGCAGATCATCAGTAAGGAGGGTCTACAGGAGCATCTGTTGGCTCCCGCTGAATTTGCATTAAAAATAAATACTAAATCGGTAATTCTGGATATTCGTGAACCGGTTCAACGTGGATTATTAGAGTTATACCCCTACCGCCAGGTTAATATTTCATTGAGCGAAAAAGCTAAGCTGGTCAAATTCCTGGAAAAATATAAAGCGAGTGATAATACGCTGTTTATTTATGATGAAGGAGGGACGCAGGTCCGCTGGTTACAGTATTATTTAATAAATATAGGAGTAACCAACTATTTTTTTATGGAGGGTGGTGTAAAAAAATTCTTCAAAGACTCGAAAAATTGATGTTCTGAAAGAGCCGCGTATCAATCGCGCTTTCCGGGTTTAGGTTCAAAAAATATTCAGCACGAAAAGATGAAGCTCACGAAGAAGGAAAATAACGTTAAAGGTAAGCGAATACCTGAGTTATTGTTATAATTTTAAAAAATAATCGTTATATATTGATTTATTTTCGTGAACTTCGTGATCGAAAAATATCTTTAAAAAATCGATTATTAGAACTTTCTGAGTTGATACAAAACTTACTCTTCAGTTAGGTTACTATCCAGCTTTTCAATTATTTTGTGTTTCAGATTTTCCAGTATTTCCGGTTTTCTAACCGCTTTGTGAGACTCATCTTGTAGATAAAAAATATCTTCTACGCGCTCACCAAGTGTGGCTATTTTTGCATGTGTAACCTGTAATTTTACTTCGGCTATTAACTGAGAAATGATGTAAAGCAATCCCGGTCTGTCACCGGTGGTGATTTCCATGATAGTACGGTGATTCAATATATCCTGTGAAAATTCTATTTGCGAAGGACTGCTAAATGATTTGAGTTGCCGTGGCACGCGCTTTGAAATATTAACTTCAGGATCTTCATCGCAATCAAGTGCTTTTAACAGGGTATTTTTAATCATTTCGATGTCATGTGTATCAGATACCGGTTTGCCGTCTGATCCCTGAATGATGAATGTATCCATAGTCTGATTGTCGCAGGTGGTATAGATGTCAGCATGTAAAATATCAAGGTTAAAACTGCTTAAAACACCCACTACACGACCAAATACATGTTCAGTATCTCTGGTATGTATAAAAATTTCTGTGGATTTTGAGTGTATGGACTGACGGATATTGACTACTGAAGTTTTACTTTCATTGTCCATGATTGCGGATACGTGCCAGCTGATTTGTTCTGCTTTATGATGCAGGAAATAATCACCAGGAAATTCTTCACACAGCTGTTCAATATCCTGCCGATTATAAGAAGACTGGCTGATCATGTCGCAGGCAGCTTCTTTATTTTCATTAATGATCTCATCAATATCCGGCGAAATTTCGATGCCCTGTCTCAATACTTTTTTGGTGGAATGATACAGTTCACGTAACAGGGAGCCTTTCCAGCTATTCCATTGTTTGGGATTTGTTGCGCGTATGTCAGCAATAGTTAACAGGTACAGGTGATCGAGCATGCTTTCACTGCCCACTTTACGGGCAAATTCATGAACCACATCAGGATCACTGATATCTTTGCGCTGGGCTGTGGTGGACATTAACAGATGCATGCGTACCAGTTGGGATACCACACGGGTATCTTTACGATTCATACCATGCTGTAAGCTAAATAGTTCGGCATCTTCGGCACCCAGTACTGAGTGATCCCCACCTCGACCTTTGGCTATATCATGAAAAATTCCGGCAAGGTATAGTAGTTCCGGTTTTTCAAGTTCATCATGAATGGCATTACAAAGCGGAAATTCATGACGGTATTTTTCAACAGAAAAACGACGTAAATTGCGAATCACAAAAAGGGTATGCTGATCAACCGTGTAGGCATGAAATAAATCATATTGCATACGCCCGACGATTTTTTCAAAAGCTGGTATATAAGCTGCCAGAACACCATAACTGTTCATACGTCGTAACTGATGGATTATCCCTATCGGTTTACGGATGAATTTCATGAATAGCTCATTTATTTTGGGGTCGGAGCGAAAATTGTCATCGATTAGGTGCAGGTTTTGACGGATAAGTCGAATGGTCGCTGCGTGAGGCCCATGAATGTCAGGGCGACCCTGCATCAGCATAAAAAATTCTATTAGTGCTGCCGGTTTGCGAATGAAAATCTGATTATCTACCGCTTCGATATAGCCATTATGTAAGTTGAATTCGTCGTTTAGTTTTTCTGTCTTATTGAAAAACCTTTTGTAAACAATTTCCTGGTTTAATAGCTGCAGTAACATTTCATTCAGGCGTTCCAGTTGCATGATGGTGCGATAATATTTCTGCATGAACTGTTCAATCGCCAGATTATTTTCACCCGCCTCAAACCCGAAACAATCAGCCAGCTGTTTCTGGTACTCAAACAGCAATCTATCTTCACGGCGTCCGGTCAGTCGATGTAGGGCAAAGCGCACGCGCCATAAATGAGTCTGTCCATCAATTAAAGCCTGGTACTCTTTAGCGGTGATAAAGCCATGTTCGACAAGTTCCTGTAAATTGTCCACGCCGTAATGTCTTTTAGCGACCCAGCCTATAATTTGTATATCTCGTAAACCACCCGGGCCTTCCTTGATATTGGGTTCAAGATTGTAGGCGGTGTCATTAAAACGCTGATGGCGATTTTTTTGCTCTTCCAGTTTAGCGGCCAGAAAATCCTTTGAAGACCACATCTTGTTAGGTGAAATTGCTTTTTCATATTTTTCGTAAAGCGTTTCATCGCCGGTGATCAATCGTGACTCGATCATGTTGGTCATTACGGTGACGTCATTTTTGCCTTCCACAACACAGTCTTTCAGTGTGCGAACACTGGCTCCTACTTCCAGACCTATGTCCCACAGGAAAGTCAGGAATGCTGATATTTTTTCTTCCAGTTGCTTATCAGGTTTTTTACTCAGCAACAACATAAGGTCAATATCAGAAGCAGGTAATAACTCGGCCCGACCATAGCCACCAACGGCGAGCAGGGCGCTAATATTATTTTTTTGGGCGGGAATAAACTGTCTGAAGCAATGAATCAATATGTGATCGACAACATTTGATCTCTGACGTACCAGTAAATCAGCTGAAGATTCCGGGGTAAAGGATTGATATAGTAAATCAGTGGCCTTTTTTAGTGCAGCAGAGATCGGTTTTATGTTGGTGCCGGCTTCGGCCAGGATTTTATCCAGCCAGTCCAGTAAACTTAAAGGCATGATTTATAATGGCCAGTCAGGGTGTTCGGTGAGTACTTCGAATCCATCATCGGTGACTAAATTAGTATGTTCCCATTGTGCCGATAAGCTATGATCCTTGGTCACTACTGTCCATTCATCCGGCAATAATTTCACCTGGCGTTTACCTAGATTGACCATCGGTTCTATGGTGAACACCATGCCCGGTTGAAGTACTTCTCTGGTTCCGGGTTTTCCATAATGTAAGACCTGGGGGTCTTCATGGAAAACCTTACCGATTCCATGACCGCAGTATTCACGAACGATGCTGCAGTGGTTTTTTTCGGCATAACTTTGTATGGCATATCCTATGTCTCCCAGAGTGATGCCCGGTTTTATCATTTCTATACCGATTTTCATGCAGTCATACGCAACCTGGGATAATCGCACACCCTGAACAGTCGGTTTGCCAACCATAAACATTCGACTGGTGTCGCCATGGTATTCATTTTTGATGACGGTAATATCTATATTGATAACATCTCCATTTTTCAATATTTTATTGGATGGAATACCATGGCATACCTGGTGATTAACCGAGGTGCAGATCGATTTTGGAAACCCCCGGTAATTGAGTGGAGCAGGTATGGCCTGCTGCACATTGACAATATAATCATGACAGATTTCATCGAGCCTTTCGGTGCTGACTCCAGGCTCAACATACGGCTCAATCATTCTAAGAACATCGGCCGCGAGGCGTCCTGCAATTCGCATTTTCTCGATTTCTGTTGCTGATTTCAGCGTAATAGCCATAAATAGTTGCCAGTATATTGTTGAAAGAGTGTGATTATGGTATAAAGCGCGCGCCCTCGCAATGTCCAAAGGCAAAAAACATTCGTAGATCCGAAAATAGTTTAGTTTTTTGGGGTCTAAGAATGAAATTCACACACATATCGTCACATTGTTTCGGGTGCCGGAATTATCAGCCTGCTGGGCTGGTTCCAGAGTTTCGGTCTTAGCAATGGGGTATGTGGAGGCTCAACCCAAAGTGTATCGTAGTTGTCCTTGATACAACCGTACACTTTATAAGACATCTGGAGAATCATTATGTCTAACGTCACTATGCGTGAAATGTTGGAAGCGGGCGTGCACTTCGGTCACCAAACTCGTTTCTGGAATCCTAAAATGGCACCATATATTTTTGGTGAACGTAACAAAATTCATATTATTAACCTGGAAAAATCTTTACCTATGTGTAATGAGGCAACCAGTTACCTGGGCAGTGTTGCTGCCAAGAAAGGAAAAGTTCTGTTTGTCGGCACAAAACGTTCTGCCAGTGATGCTGTTAAAAAGGCAGCAGAAAGCTGTAATATGCCTTATGTCAATCACCGCTGGTTGGGTGGCATGCTGACTAACTTTAGAACTGTACGTCAGTCTATTCGTCGTTTAAAAGAACTGGACGAAATGGAAGCCAATGACTCCTATGACGCGAAAAACAAGAGAGAAGTGTTAAATCTTCGCCGTGAGCAGGAAAAATTAAACAAAACTCTGGGCGGCATCAAGGAAATGGGCGGATTACCTTCTGCTTTATTTGTTATTGATGTGGGTTATGAAGATATTGCGATTAAGGAAGCCAATAAGCTGGGTATTCCTGTTGTTGGTGTTGTTGACTCAAATAATTCCCCGGCTGAAATTGATTATATTATTCCCGGTAATGATGATTCAATGAAGGCTATTACGCTTTACTCCAGCCTGGTGGCTGACTCAATCAACGTAGGTAAGGCATCTGTTGTTAATGCTGGCGTTAGTGATGAGTTAATTGAGCTGAGTGCGGAAGATTCGGCCGAAGCTCCAGTTGTTCCTACGGTCATTAAAAAGAAGCCTGCAGTAAAAGCTGACGAGACTGCTACAGAAGCGCCTGCGGAAGAAGCCACTGCCGCTGCAGAATCTATACCTGCTGAAGAAGCCGAAGCTCCTGTTGTTGCTGAAGCCGCCCCTGTTGCTGCTGAAGCTGCTGCACCGGCTAAAAAAGTTGCGACCAAAAAGGCTGCAACAAAGAAAGCGGCTATTAAAAAAGACGCAGAGTAATATTAAGCAATGACTCAAACCGGTTGTTGAGTTGTCGGGTTTATTAATGTTTACGTAGGGCCTGGTAATCTGAGCTGGTAAATAGAATTCGAGAGCGTAACAAGGTTTGAGTCGTTTGTGTTTAGAATTGAATTGATGAGGAATACAACGTGGCTATAACAGCTTCTCTGGTAAAAGAACTGCGTGAAAGAACAGGCGCGGGCATGATGGAGTGCAAAAAAGCACTGGTAGAATGTGATGGTGATATCGATGCCGCAGCAGATTTAATGCGTAAATCCGGCGCTGCCAAAGCTGACAAAAAATCAGGGCGTGTAGCAGCTGATGGTGCTGTTAATATAAAAATATCTGAAGATGGAAAGAAAGCGGTTATTGTTGAAATCAACAGTGAAACTGATTTCGTCGCCAAAGATGATAACTTTAAGTCCTTCGCAGATGCGGTAACTGATGTTGTTTTCAACACAGAACCTGCGGATCTGGATGCTTTAAATGCTTCCACTACAGCCGATGGCCAAACAGTTGAGCAGGCTCGTGAAGCTCTGATTTCCAAAATCGGCGAAAATATCAAGATACGTCGTTTTGAAATAGTGAAAACCGACAGTGAGCTGGTTTCCTATATGCATGGAGCTCGTATTGGCGTACTGGTTGATTCAACAGCAGATAATGAAATGGCACGTGATATCGCGATGCATATTGCTGCGGTTAATCCTCAGTGTATTCAGGAATCAGATGTTCCAGCTGAAGAAATTGAGAAGGAAAAGAGTATTTTAATTGCACAGGCCGAGTCCAGTGGAAAACCGATGGAAATCATTGAAAAAATGATCCAGGGTCGATTAAAGAAATTCCTGGCTGAAATTACACTGTTAGGTCAGCCGTTTGTTAAAGATCCGGATCAGACTGTTGGAAAGTTACTGACTTCGGCAAAAGCAGAAGTGAATAACTTTATCAGATTTGAAGTTGGTGAAGGTATCGAAAAGAAACAGGAAGACTTCGCTGCTGAAGTTGCGGCTCAGATGAAAGGAGCTTAGTAAAATTTAAAGGCCGCTTTTGCGGCCTTTTTTTGAGTCGGTATATTTTATTAATATCGCACCACGAAGGGCACGAAGAACACGAAGGCTTAAATCATGGAAGTAGTTTTTTTAAGTTATTCACATTTAGCTTAAGATTCAAAAAATCTATTTTAAAGTACTATCTTAGTGTCCTCTGTGTTCTTCGTGGTGAATGATTTTAAACTTGCCTGGATGAATGAGAGAGATAAATGTCAGAGCTGAAATATAAACGGTTATTGGTTAAGTTAAGTGGTGAAGCTTTGATGGGGAAATATGATTTTGGTATTGACCCGGATGTCATCAAAGAACTCGCTGTTGAGCTGGATAATTTGCAACAGGCTGGCGTTGAAATGGGTGTTGTCATCGGTGGTGGTAACATCTTCCGTGGAGCAGGGCTGGCCAAGGCCGGACTTGACAGGGTAGCGGGTGACCACATGGGTATGCTGGCAACAGTCATGAACGCACTGGCTTTAAAGGATGGGCTGCAAAAACAGGGTTTAAAAGTAAGTGTCATGTCTGGTTTGTCATTGCCTCAGGTGTGTGAAAACTATACTCAACGGGATGCCCGTCTGAAGATTGGCCAGGGTGAAATCGTTATATTTGCTGCTGGTACCGGCAATCCGTATTTCACCACAGATACCGGGGCAAGCCTGAGAGCCATAGAAATTGAGGCTGATTTGTTGATCAAGGCTACTAAAGTGGATGGTATCTATAATGCTGATCCAATGAAAGATGCCAATGCTAAAAAGTATGATCACCTCACCTATGATCAGGCTATCGATCAAAGACTAGCTGTTATGGATATAACCGCGATGGTTTTATGTAATGAAAATGATCTGGACATGGCAGTATGTAATATTAGTGAACCTAATGCTTTATTAGCACTGGCTAAAGGTGAAAACCTGGGTACCCGTGTTACCAGATGAGAATCCCCTGTCAGTGTGGGCAACTCTAAAGAATAGATATAAGAGGAAAACAACATGATTAATGATGTCCAACAGGATGCATTAACTCGAATGAACAAAAGTATCGAGTCCTATAAAACCGAGTTACTGAAAATTCGTACAGGTCGAGCTCATGCCAGCTTGCTGGATCACGTAATGGTCGATTTCTATGGCAGCATGGTGCCTATCAGTCAGGCGGCTAATATTTCAGTTGAAGATTCGCGTACACTGACAGTGTCCGCATGGGATGGAAGCATGATTAAGGCTCTAGAAAAAGCTATCATGACTTCGGACCTTGGTTTAAATCCGAATTCAGCCGGCAATGTAATCCGGGTTCCGATGCCGCCTTTGACAGAAGAACGTCGACGTGATTTAGTAAAGGTGGTTAGAGATTTAACCGAGAATGCACGGGTTGCGATTAGAAACATTCGTCGTGATGCGAATAGTGAACTGAAATCTCTGCAGAAGGATAAAGATATTTCAGAAGATGATGAGCATAAAGGTCAGGATCTGGTGCAGAAAGTCACCGATCAATCTATTGCAAAACTTGACGAGCTATTACAGGTGAAGGAAAAAGAGTTAATGGAAATCTGAGTCTGCTGACAGTTATTAATCAGGATCAGTATATGACTGAAGAAGTTGCACAGCAGATTCCTCAACATGTCGCTATTATCATGGATGGTAATGGTCGATGGGCTCAAAAGCGATTCATGCCCCGTAGTTATGGGCATAAAAAAGGGGTGGAAGCGACAAAACGAGCGATTTCATTTTATGCCAGAGCTGGCGTAAAACAGCTGACCCTGTTTGCTTTTAGCAGTGAAAACTGGAATCGTCCGAAAGATGAAGTGTCGACCTTAATGTCACTGTTTATCAGTTCTCTGGAAAAAAATACACAGGAATTAAATGCCAATGGAATCAGGATTCGTTTTATTGGTGACCGCACCGCCTTTAGTCAGAAGCTGATTGACCAAATTGAACAGTCCGAATTACAGACTCTGCATAATAAAGCGATGACATTGAATGTCGCTGCTAATTACGGCGGTCAATGGGATATTTTGCAAGCTGTGCAAAAACTTGCCCTGAAGGTCGAAAAGGGGGATTTAAAACCCGCGCAGATATCTGCAGATATTTTGTCTGGAGAATTAAGTCTCGGCGACTCTCCCAATCCCGACCTGTTTATACGTACCGGCGGTGAAAAACGTATCAGTAATTTTCTATTGTGGCAGATTGCTTATGCAGAAATGTTTTTTACGGATGTTTTGTGGCCTGAATTTTCCGCGGAAATTATGCAGCAATCGTTAGATATATTTGCAAGCCGCCAACGTCGGTTTGGCAAGACTGCCGAACAGCTATCAGATGTTTAAAATGTCATGTTAAAACAAAGAATAATAACTGCAATTGTGCTGGCATTGATTGTGGTTGGCACAATTCTCGGGTTGGGCAGCTTTTATGTGTCCGTTTTATTAGCTGTCACCCTGTTTTTCTCCATGTTGGAAATGATCAATATGACGGTGAGTAAATCCCCCGTTGTTCAGTGGTCTGTCGCTTTTCTTGCGGGGGCTTTGTTTTTTTTAAGTCTGCCTTATATGGGTATTCTCAGCATATTTTTTCACAGTTATATCGGCTTATTAATGTGGCTGTTAATTTTATTGTTTTTGTTCAGTTACCGTTTTTCTGGTCAGTGGGGAATGCCTGCTAAACTGGCCGTTAGCCTGTTATCAACCGTCTTATTCTGGATTTGTATTAATGGACTTTATTTTTTACATGCACACTTTGAGCAGGGTGCATGGATGTTGATGTACATGTTAACACTAGTCTGGGTAGCCGATATAGGGGCTTATTTTTCAGGTAGAAAATTCGGTCGACATAAGTTGGCTCCGGGAATAAGCCCTGGTAAAACCTGGGAAGGCGTGATTGGTGGGTTAGTATTGAATAGTGTTTGGATTACCCTGGTTTTCTGGGTATCTGGTGGCTGGGGAATGGGCTATATTCAGTTTCTGGTTTTAGGATTAGTGACTGCAGCGCTATCTGTGGTGGGTGATTTGTACGAAAGCATCTTAAAACGTGAAGCCGGATTAAAGGACAGTGGCAATACTTTACCAGGTCATGGTGGCGTACTGGATCGAATTGATTCTGTGATAGCTGCAACACCGGTATTTTTATCCGGTTTATTTATATTCGGTGCGGTCTAAACCTGATGCAAAAATCGCAATGAGCAAAAATACCAAAGCTGTCACTATTCTAGGTGCGACCGGTTCCATTGGATTGAGCACTCTGGATGTGTTGTCACGACATCCTGATAGATTCGATCTGTATGCTCTGACTGCCAATACACAGGTTGAGAAAATGGCTGATCTGTGTCGAAGTCATCGCCCTCAGGTGGCAGTTATGGCAGATATTGAAAGTGCCCGCCAGTTAAAAAAACTGTTGCAGGATGAACCAGGGATTAGCGTACTGGCTGGTGCAGATGCATTAAATGAAGTTGCTGGCGCTGAGCAGGTTGATATCGTTATGGCAGCGATAGTGGGCGCTGTTGGATTGATGCCGACATTATCGGCTGTGCGCGCAGGTAAGCGCGTACTACTGGCGAATAAGGAGACTCTGGTTATGGCCGGTCATTTATTCATGCAGGAAGTCACCCGGCATAATGCTGAACTGTTACCGATTGATAGCGAGCATAATGCTATTTTTCAATGCTTTTCCAGTGAATTTCAGCGGGATCTGAGCAGAAATGTAAAAAACCACCCTGGGGCCGGTGAAAGAGGCATTAGTAAAATTTTGCTGACAGGTTCTGGTGGCCCATTTCGTGATACACCGCTGGATCAGTTTTCGACAATAACACCGGAGCAGGCTATAGCTCATCCAAACTGGAGTATGGGGCCTAAAATTTCGGTGGATTCAGCCACCATGATGAACAAGGGGCTGGAACTGATAGAAGCATGCTGGTTATTTAATGTACCTCATCAGGATGTTGAAATAGTATTGCATAAAGAAAGTATTATTCATTCGATGGTGGCTTATAATGACGGTTCTGTGCTGGCCCAGATGGGTAACCCGGACATGCGAAC
>CALCSG010000087.1 GCA_937894085.1 uncultured Gammaproteobacteria bacterium
TCCTGCGTCGCTTTTCACAAACTTGTATGGAACAAGTTTGAACAGCTTTAGCTGACCTGCTTGCAGGTGAAGTCCATGGAAGGACTTCATAAAATCGTTCCTGACGATTTTGTCAGCCACAGACTCAACACTTCCTGTGTTTCGGTGCTTTGCACCATCTCCTTCGTCGATGCCCAAATCTGTTCCTTACAGATTTGTCGGACAACTCTCCAGTTTTTTAAACAAGTTGCTTCCTTTGCAGTTTCTTCAACTTTTCAGCTAAAGGAGCACGTGACATGCTCAGCATAAAAATACAGGCTTTATAAGCCCTGTAAATTCAGGATGCGAAGCCTACCTTATGCATGCCTGAGTATCAATCCCTGTTGTATCTTTTATACAGGTTTAATTTGATTTATTTAAACTATCAGTCACATAGTGAGATTTTCATCAAAGTTTATTTTAGATTTGTTAAAATCCACATTTTTTAATTTTGGGCCAAATATGCTTATTGTTGTTTCACCCGCTAAGACACTGGATTACGAGTCGGCACTTCCTACTGAAGAGTTCACCAAACCGGCACATCTGAAGCAATCTCAACTTTTGATCAATCGATTGAAAGATTTCTCCGCATTAGATCTGTCAGAATTGATGCATATCAGTAGCAAAATTGCCAACCTGAACTTTGAACGTAATCATCAGTGGAAAACACCTTTTACGCCCAAAAATGCACGTCAGGCTATGTTTGCATTTAAAGGTGATGTGTATAGCGGCCTGGATGCCTATAGCATGACTGAGCAGAATATTGTTTTTGCCCAACAACATTTTCGAATGTTATCAGGGCTTTACGGTTTACTCAGACCACTCGACCTGATGCGTCCTTACCGGCTTGAAATGGGCTCCAGGCTGGAAACCAGTTTTGGCAAAAACCTGTATGAATTCTGGGATATGCAGATTACAGATGCCATAAATAAACAGCTCAAAGCGATAAAGTCTGACACCCTGATTAATCTCGCCTCAAATGAATACTTCAAGGCTGTTAAGGTTAAAAACATTAAGGGCCGCATCATTACACCTGTTTTTAAAGATTATAAAAATGGTGAATATAAGATGATTGGCTTCTATGCAAAAAAAGCACGCGGGTTAATGAGTCGATATATTATTGAGCATGAATTGACTGATGCTGAACAAATTAAAAATTTTGACCGTGAAGGTTACGAGTTCAAACAGGCTCTGTCAGAAGGTAATACCTGGGTCTTTACCCGACGGTTATAAACTGTCAAAAGCTATTCACCACGAAGCGCACGAGGAACACGAAGGTAAAACTTTACAAGACAATAAGTTTTCATCAAAATAACAACAATTGAATTATCCTGTTACCTTAAAACTTGGGCTGTCTTTCTTCGTGTTCTTCGTGTGCTTCGTGGTGAAAAAATCTGTAAATTCGTCGAATATTGAAACTCGGTGAATAGTTTCTGAACTTTTACAGAACTGGCAGTTCAATATCATATATAAAATATTGTATTCAAATAGAAATTCCGTAATATCCATTACCTTATGTATCAATCGTTCAGACAAGCTGTTTCATTTTTGCTGATATTTCTGCTGGTGTTCTCACCTTTGCAGTCTGTTCTTGCAGATTTGCCTGTGCCTGTTGAAACACAAAAAATGCCCTGCCACATGGAACAGCATTCAGCACAATCAAATCAACAGTCTGTACAGTTAAAAAACTGTGAAATGTGTGACAAAGTTAATGACTGTAACAATTCCTGTTGTTCTTTCGGCCATTGCGCTTCTCACGGGTTTGCTTTATTGCTTAATTTACCAATTATCTCTCATTCCACACTACTACCCGTAATTTCTCAAATTAACGAGACTATAATTACTCACCAACCCCCTGCTCTATTTCGGCCTCCGCGGTCGTAAACCTCCAACGGTTGATGCTATCAGCCGTCTTAACTTTAGCTTTTCAGCTATTTTAAAGTTTTAAAGATACCGTTCAGGAAAATCCTGATGTGGTATGGAGTTATTATGCAAAGCAAGTATTCAGCACCATTTATAAACCATTATGTGTTAAGCCTGTTATCAGGTTTCATTCTTCTTTCTTCGGCCAATCAGGTTATTGCAGAAAATTTAACATTACATCAGGCTGAACAGATAGCCTTAACCGAAGAACCCGGTTTAATCAGCCAGAACTGGCAGTTTCGCTCGCTTATGGAAATGGCTATAGCCGACGGTCAGTTGATGGACCCAAAGCTGCAGATTGGCGTGGCTAACTTACCGACTGACAGCTTTGATTTCTCCCAGGAAGCAATGACTCAGCTTAAAGTCAGTTATCTTCAGCAATTCCCACCAGGGGATACGCGTGAGCTTAAACAGCAGTCAACTCAAATAAAGTCTGAACTTATGCATTCAAAAATGGCTGGCCGCAACCTGACAATTTTGCAGGATGTGCGTCTGACCTTTCTGGAAATCTTTTATTGGGAACAGGCCAGGGAAACCATTCTAAAAAATAAACAGTTATTTATTCAGCTGGTTGATATTGTCCAATCACTTTTTTCTGTCGGTAGAAATGATCAGCAGGATCTAATTCGGGCGCAACTGGAATTAAGCAGGCTGGATGATCGATTAACCAAAATTGACCAGCAAATCAGAACTTATCGCGCCAGACTTTCACGCTGGGTAGGTATAGAAAACAGTCTAAAATCGCTGGCTGTCGAATTACCGGAAATAGCGACCATGCAGCTGCAGGATAATTTCAAAAACCTGAGTGAACTTTTACAGCTACACCCAAAAGTTCAGCAAATTGATAAAGATATTGAAATCAACCGTAACGATATACAGCTGGTCAAAGAGAGTCTCAAACCAGGGTGGGGTTTGAATGTCAGCTATGCTTTCCGTGACGAAGATGCTAACGGTAATGATCGAGCAGATTTCATATCAGCAGCTGTCACCTTTGACTTACCGTTATTTAGCACTAACCGACAGGATAAAAAACTGCTTTCCAAAGAACATCAATACCAGTCATTGAAAAGTAGTCGACTTGAACTTATTCGCCAACTGGTTGCTGAGTTGCAACAGGAGATTGCAAACGAAGCTACTTTATTAAAACGTCAGCAACTTTATACCAGCTTATTACTACCTCAGGCAAAACAACAGGCACAGGCTTCCCTGCTCGCCTATCAATCTGATCGCGGGAGTTTTTCTGATCTGATGCGTGCCTATATGGATGATCTGAATGCAAACCTGGACGCTAAACGCATCGCCATAGACATGCGTAAGACCCAGGCAAAACTATTATATTTTGTGCCGGCTTTTCGCCAGGAAATCCATACTGATTTCCAATGATTGAAAACCCTGACTCTCAACATACTTAAACTAACAAAAAATTAAAAATCTCTCAGAGGATTGCAATGTGAACAGACTTTTAGCCAGTTTTATAATACTCATTATCGGACTGGTTGGCGGATATTTTGGCCAGCCATTT
>CALCSG010000088.1 GCA_937894085.1 uncultured Gammaproteobacteria bacterium
TCGTTTGTTCAGTGAGCTTTAAGCGAGACCCCGCTTTTACGCTGAGCAGTTACTTTAATTTTTAATAAAATTGCTTTGCACGACCTGTGGATAAGTATGATAATAGCCTCTTCGTCTAGATGAAAGCTGAACCACCTTAAATTACAAGACCATTTTTTCTCTCCTCTCAGACTAATCCATTTAAAATACAACTATCAGGATAAAAAGCTTGAAAATAGAATTGTGGGAACAGTGTATTAGTCATCTGGAAAATGAATTAAGTGAACAACAGTTCAATACCTGGATTCTTCCTCTGCAGGCAGATCTTGAAAATAATACATTAAAGTTACTGGCACCTAATCGTTTTGTCATGGATTGGGTAAGGAAAAACTTTCTTCAACAGATAAAGTCAGCCATCCTTAATCTTGATGATAGTAATTCTATTGATGTCACTATTTCAATTGGAAGCCAGGTTAACACCCCTAAAGCAACTGAATCTCAACCGTCAAAAATACAGACCAGGCCTGTGTCGAGAACTTATCCTTCCGGTTTAAATGAATCACAGGTATTTGAAAATTATGTAGAAGGAAAATCAAATCAGCTAGCTCGTGCGGCATCTATTCAGGTTAGCAGTAAACCAGGCTCGGACTACAACCCACTGTATATTTATGGAGGAGTTGGTCTGGGCAAAACTCATTTGATGCAAGCAGCTGGTAATCAGATTAAAAAACTCAGGCCCGAAAGTAATGTGGTATATGCCAACTGTGAACGCTTTGTTTCTGATATGGTTAAAGCCCTGCAACATAGTAAAATGAATGAATTTAAAAATTTTTACCGGAGTGTTGATGCTTTACTAATTGATGATATTCAATTTCTTGCAGACAAAAATAGATCTCAGGAAGAATTTTTTCACACCTTCAATTCTCTATACGAATCTAAAGCACAAATGATTATTACCTGTGATCAATATCCAAAGGAAATCGATGGCCTGGAAGAGAGAATTAGATCCCGTTTAGGATGGGGACTTGCTGTTGATATAAAACCACCCGATCTGGAAACGCGTGTTGCTATATTACAGACCAAGGCGGAATCGATTAAAGCTCACTTACCTGAAGAAGTAGCCTTTTTTATTGCGAGTAAATTTAAATCCAATATTCGAGAGCTGGAAGGAGCATTGAAACGTGTAATTGCTCATGCTCATTTTACCGGCCATCCAATTACCCAGGAATTCACCAGAGAAGCACTGAAGGATTTACTGGCTGTTCAGGATAAGAAAGTAACTATTGAAAATATCCAGAAAACCGTTTCAGACTATTTTAAAGTAACCATAGCTGATCTTTTATCAAGCAGAAGAACTCGATCAATTACCAGACCCAGACAGATGGCTATGGCACTTGCAAAACAGTTAACCCGGCATAGTCTTCCTGAAATTGGAAGTGCATTTGGTGGACGTGACCATACTACCGTTTTACACGCATGCCGTAAAATTAAAGAATTGTGCAGTGAAGACCATACTATTAACGAAGATTTTGAAAATTTGTTTAGAACTTTGAGTAATTAATAACAGGATAATAATAAACCTGTTGGATAACTGTGGATAAGTGATGGATAAATAATATGTTGATATTTATCCATCACTTATCCACAGTTTACTGATAACATAGTGACATATAAAAAGAATACATTTGTACTGATAAGTCATTGAAATATAACAACTTATTGATTTTATTAACAAAATAGTTAGTTACCTATAACAACAACAGTTTATATATATAATGAATATTATTATTAATACCGAGCAAATTCTCACTCCTTTACAGCACGTGATAGGGGCCGTTGAACGAAAACAGACATTACCTATTTTAGGCAATGTTTTAATTCATGGCAGCAATGGTGTTATCACACTTGTTGCTTCAGATCTTGAAATTGAGTTAGTCGCCAAAATTGAGGTCGATGTTACTGATGAGTTTTCAACAACTTTACCTGCTCGTAAATTATTAGATATTTGTAAAGCTCTACCCAATAATTCAGATATAAACTTCAGTATTGAATCTAACAAAGTGGTAATGGTATCTGGTCGAAGTAGATTTACTCTGGCCTCCCTGCCCGCTAAAGACTTTCCTCGAATAGATGAAGTTAAGTCACAAACTACATTTAGTATTCCTCAGAAAACACTAAAGTTGTTAATTGATAAAACTGCCTTTGCTATGGCTCAACAGGATGTAAGATATTATTTGAATGGCATGCTGCTCGAACTTTCCAGCGATAAAATCAGATTTGTAGCAACAGATGGACACCGGCTAGCGCTTAGTGAATATGAATCCCCAACAGGTTTAAGTTCTGACAAGCAATTAATAATTCCGAGAAAAGGTGTTCTTGAATTAGCAAGGTTACTTACAACGTCAGATGAAGATGTAAAAATTATTCTCAGTCAGAATCATATTCGTGTTGAGACAAACAATCTTATTTTTACATCAAAATTAATTGATGGTAAATATCCTGATTACAATCGAGTTATACCAGTTGATGGTAATAAAACGATGACTGTAAATCGAGAGTTATTAAAACAATCACTACATCGTATTTCAATTCTCTCTAATGAAAAATACCGGGGTATTCGTTTAATATTCAGCGAAAATAATTTATCTATACAAGCTAATAATCCAGATCAGGAAGAAGCTGAAGAAGAAATCACAGTTGATTATCATGAGGCAAATATTGAGATAGGTTTTAATGTTACCTATCTTCTAGATGTGTTTTCAGTTTTAGATTCAGAAAATATAGAAATTAAATTAAAAGATTCTAATAGTAGTTGTATTATTACTTCTACAGAAACTGATTATTTTCGTTACGTTGTAATGCCAATGCGTTTATGAAAAGTATTGAAAAATGACTATAAGGCAAATTAGCCTTACTGATTTTAGAAATCTACATTCCACAACCCTGGATCTACATAATAATTTAAATATTATTACTGGTTTAAATGCTTCTGGTAAAACTAGTTTTCTTGAAGCATTACATATTATATGTAAGGGAAGTTCGTTCAAAACTCATCTGTTAAATCATTGCATTCAACATAATAAACAAAGCTTTCTTTTGTTTTCAAAATTCGAAGCTTATAAAGCTGGGATTTCAAGATCGAGTACTTCTAAAACTATAATACGAATAAATAATGAAACAATTCATAAAGTTTCATCGTTAGCTAAAAAAACGCCGGTAAAAATCATTAACTCTTCCTGTTTTGATTTAATTCTTGGTAGCCCTTCTTTGAGACGTGATTATATGGATTTTTGTTTGTTTCACGTGGAACATTCGTATCTAACTTTATTTACTGAGTATGCACATGCTTTGAAGCAAAGAAATGCTTTATTAAAATCGAGAAGCAACTTATCTGAGCTTGATTATTGGGATGCCTTTTTAGCGGTAAGATGTAATGCTATCTCTAAATATAGAATAGAAATAATTCAAATGATTAATCATATTTTGAGTAGCTACTTTTCTGAATCATTTTTAAATAACCCTGTAGAAATAATATACCAACCTGGATGGAATACTGAGTTAATGTTTTTAGATGTATTGAAAAAAAACAGGTCAAGAGATATTAAGTATGGTTTTACAAGATATGGTGTACATAGAGATGAATTAAAATATATTTCAAACGGTTTTG
>CALCSG010000089.1 GCA_937894085.1 uncultured Gammaproteobacteria bacterium
CGCAAGTACACCGATCGGGGTGTAGGGACTACCACTGACTAGCGTCAAACCAGAAATACTTATCGTCGCACCAGCATCGTCAGAGGTGGGCGTAATTGTCACCGTGTCGATTGCATTCATCACGGTAGCCGTGTAGCTGGTCGTGGCTGCATCAAACGAGGGGGATAGCACACTTCCGGCGAGCACCAGTCCCGACAGGTCTGCATTTGAAGACGCCGCTTCACGCGTTACGGTCAGCGTATAGGTTTTGGTAGTGGTACCATCAGCAGCTGTCACCAGCAGGTTAAATTGATTTGACCCTACCGCAAGTACACCGATCGGGGTGTAGGGACTACCACTGACTAGCGTCAAACCAGAAATACTTATCGTCGCACCAGCATCGTCGGCGGTCGGCGTAATCGTCACCGTATCAATTGCATTCGCCACGGTCACCGTGTAACTGGTCGTAGCCGGGTCAAATGCTGGCGACA
Source organism: uncultured Gammaproteobacteria bacterium (assembly GCA_937894085.1). GTDB lineage: Bacteria > Pseudomonadota > Gammaproteobacteria > JACNJF01. The sequence continues at coordinate 471 of CALCSG010000089.1, forward strand.
GTGTATTACTCTCTAAAGCAAGTGCCGCCAGGTCTGCATTATCACTCACAGTAGCCGTAATAACTACAGTGTCTAAATTAGCGACCAGACCATCATACACAATCAGGTTGAGGGTATATGCACCGGCAACATCGGCGGTAAATGTTGCACTCTGTGTAAATGCATTCTGTAATCCCGCTGCACTTCCTGCCGGGGTGGATACCAGGCTCCAGGCATAACTTAACGGGTTTCCATCCTGATCTGAACTGGCAGATCCATTCAATGTCACCATTGCTCCTGTAGTAACCGCTTGATCAGGTCCTGCATCAGCTACCGGGCTATGATTTCCCGAATTAATAATCGGGTCATTAAGATTAAGCTGAGTCAATGCGTCTATAACGCTGATTAACGTTGTACCTGTACCCGACAATGCTGTCTCAATATCACTGGCAAATGTTGGACTTTCAAAATCCACTGTCGCCGGCAAAAGATTAACTAGAACCGCATCAATCAGGATAACCCCATTCCCCGGATCACCATCAGCATCCAGCGTTTGTAACAGTCTTGCGATATTAATGGCTGCATCCACATTATCCGGAAAAAGAGAATAAGGTGTGATCGCTGCCTGCTGTACCAGTACGCTGCCCAGCACGACTGAACCCAGTGAGAAAGTGACCGTATCACCGGCATTACAAACGTATTCGCCGTTGCTGTTGGTAACTCCCGAACTACCCGATGAGCAACTGTAATTCAGCCCCTGCACCGGGTCATCGACAAACTGACCGGTAATCCAGGTTACTTCTTCATCACTACCTCCACCGCCACATGACAAAAGAGTCAACGCCATCAGGCTCCAGATAAACAGAAACAAAATTCGCTGCAAATTTTTTGTTATTGAGTTGTTCATATCAAAGTTTTCCCTGTGAGTGACGAACAATACTGAAATCGGATGCCGGATATTGCTCTGCCAGTATTTTCCAGAGCTGTTGGGGGCTGCTAAACGGGGTCTTTGCTTCACTATCCACGCCTTCTACTACGCCGATAATTTCACTCTGTTGCGGTGATTCATCGCCTGACAAAGTATGCTGGTAGATATGTACAATAAAACTGTTAACCTGTTTCATTTATCTATTTCCATTATGGTAATCGATAACACAGCCTGAATAATGCCGTTTAAATTACGCCAGGCCAGGTCACATACAGGTCACAGTTGCACTCAAAACAGTTAAAAACTGATTTAAATCAAGTTTAAGGAAGTAGATCGGAAGGCTTTATGAGGTTTATGAGGGTGCAAGCTTTTCGGCTGCGTGGGCACACAGTTCACACAAATGCTTTAACTGTTGTTGCTGCCCGGTCTGGATCAGTTGATGAAGGTTCCTGGTTTTTTCAGAAGGTTTTATACCAAACGTCTCCTGCAATATCGTGCTACACACATCGTACACCGCAAGCGCTTTAGCCGAATCACCCAGTGCCGCATGACATTTCATCAATCCGCAATAATATTCCTCTGAGAGTGGATCCAGCTCATGTGCCTTTTCATGCAGGGTAATCACTTTTTTACAATGTCCCGTGTGACTATAGAAAGCTATTAACCGCTTGATGATACGCAAAAGTTTGACCCGCAAGCGCTCTCGTTGAGGCAGCATCCAGCCCGATTGTGGTTCTTTTTCCATAAACTGGCCGTGATACAGATCAAACACTTTTTGCATTCTATCCTGGATACTCATCGTGTCTAACTCATCTGCTGATGACAGCAGGGTTTCTAGCTCACCCAGTGCGCGTTCAAAAGCCCAGCTATCCAGCCAGCAATAATGGTCATTCAGGCTTAGACTGGCGTTATTAACCTGCAGTACTTCACTACCTAACAGTTTACGTAAGCGGGACAATGTGGTGGTAAAAGCACTGTGCGCATTATCGCCGTCCGCATCCGGCCACAGCACCTCAGTGAGCCTGGCTTCATGCACATCACGCCCCCCCCATCGCAACGAGGGCCTTCAGTAACTCGATCGGTTTATTTTTTGCGTTACCATTGATACTCAGCGATTTACCAAGTAACAAAACAGAAAAGCGACCCAAAGTATAAATTCTGACTTTCCAGGGCCAGTTATCGATATTAAAAGGTGGACGCTGGGGAAAAATTTTGCGTTTTTTAATTAACTGCTGAACGAAGGCAACTTCGATATTATTTTCCAGTGCCTGAATACACAGTTCACACATAACATCCGCACGCCACCAGTCTATATTGAAATACTTTTTTAGATGAGCACTAGCCAGGGCTTTTGACAGGGCCTGCACCCCCTCCTGCTGCTGTTGCTGGGCAAAGAAAAACTCAGCCCTCGTCAATTCAAGGTTGAAACTCAGGAAGTGGCTATTAATCTGCTGTGCCAGCAGTTCAGAACGTTGCAGGAAAACCATAGCCTCTTCAAACCTGGCAAGCGCTATCAGTATTCGAGCACTGGCGATACAGTTGAGTGCTTCAGGGTAAGGAGTCCCCAGTTCAGTGGCGGCCTTCAATGATTTGCTGATATGAACCTCGGCACGATCCAGCCGGTTTTGCAGCAATGCTTCCAGCGCGGCGACATAATAGTAATGGGCCTGGTGCAACCGTCCGTTTTTATCCATGATCGACAGGATGTTCTGCAGGTAACTTTGCCACTGTTCCGAAGTTGAAGACTCGAATGCCAAGTAAGCGTCCTGCACTCTTAAAATAAAATCCCACAGATGAATACCGCTGCTGTCGGCCAAAGCCAGGCCGGCCATGACTGATTTTTTACTTTGTTCAAAGTCAGCGCTCAACCAGTAATGCATCGCTTCAGTTTGATACCATGCAATTAAATGAACAGCTTGCACATTTTCAATAGTCGCAGAAGGTTTAAGCCTTTCAACAACAGCAGTTAACTCTTCAAATTCACCCATCCACCCGAGATAAAGAGCATAGTGAGTAGCAATAGCAATACGCCTGTTTTTATCCGGAATATGCTCCAGCATGCCTCCAAGCCGGTGAGACCAGACAGGTAAATCAGGATGTTGTGGCTGACGATACATCAAACTGCAAAACATCGCGAAAACAATCCGTGCTTCGACTTCCGGAGAGGGAAAGCCTGGATTTTCCTGCATAAAAACCTGCATCCACTGTATCCAGTCATCAAGCGGCTTGAAGTCATCCCAGGAAAAGATAAAGCTATCGACGATACCAGCCCAGCTCATATATATTCCAGTAAGATCTTTCGCCTTTTCAAAATCCTTTAACGCGGCTTCATAATGCTGCCTGGCGGAATGAGGGTCTATCGGTAGAGTAGCAGAAGCTGACCAGTAAAAAACCCACGGGGAGTGCAGTTCATCAGGCAGCGAATTGATCAAGTTTTGTAACTGAGTAAACTGCCCTTGCTCCAGCATAAGAGGAGCCTGATTTAGGATCAGATTAAGCTTTTCCTTATCAACCCCTGTAATAACATTACTATCTTTTGTCACTGCCATCCTGTTTAGTGGTAAAGGTACGGATTTGATAAGTGCCCTTTTTTGTTATCATGAATTTTCGACAAATCATTGAAAAAAGAAGAGTTCAGGTCATGAGTCAGCATAATACCGTCTTTTCAAAACTACTGTAACTGAAACTTGCATTCGAGTTCCATACAAAAGAGTATTACTCTGTTCGAAAAGCGTACCAACCAGAACTTGTGCAATAGATACCCGAGCAGAACGGCACAACACGTCCGTTCTCCACCAGGTCACCAAAATTCCTGCATGCAATGAACCCGAAGCCTGTAACAGTGATCCTGTTAATTTAAATCAAAATATAAACGCTTTATACAGCTATGAAATGTATTGTCAGTTTTTAGCTCTGCATCAGTAAATTAATTTTATTATCTCGATGCTCACTACCAGGGTGAAAAATTAGTTACGAGGGAAAGAAACATTCAAAAAATATGCTGTATAAATTTGTCAAGGGCGTAGATATAGCAGTCATTCACCAATGCGTACCAAATAGTCATTACTGACAGGTTGTAGGGATGGGCAAATCAGTGGCGATACCGGTCATTGCCACCAGCTAGATTGAATATCGCTATCGCGATCTCTAAAAATAATTAATAGCTTGCTGCAGTGTTTATCAGGATTGATTCATTCTATGTTTATTGCAAAACCAGCATGTAGAGACATGAATTTTGAGATAATTTAAAAGTATTTAATTCAGCTTATCTTAAGCAAAGAAATTAACTGTTAAATATATTTGTTGGTAACCCGATAATCTAAAAACAGACTTAAAAGTCAGTGAATAACGCCCACACCAGATACGGAAATAAAATTAGATAAAGCAATTTGACTATTTATTTTTAGAAATGAATTTCCATTAATATTAAGCGTCACTCAAGTTTCAAAATAACTGGATCGTGACTTTTATTAAAGTATACAATCAATGTGTAATACAAGATTTTTTCGGTATGGTCAAATAAATAATTTTTAATGCGCATCGGGAGATAATATGAACAGGTTCGGTAATATTCTCTATATAAATGATCCCACTCATAATAAATCGGCTCTTGATAGAGCTGTAAAACTCGCTCGATCTAATGGTGCAAAGTTAACTATTGCAAGTTTAAGTACCGAAGAATCATTTTCATTGAATAGTTTTGAAAAAACCTATTTGAAGCTGAAAGAACAGGAACTCGATGAACTATTGAATAAAATACCTAATAATGGAGTAGAAATAAAAAAAATTCTTCTTAAGGGAGTTCCATTTATTGAGGCTATTAAAGAAGTTTTAAGAAATAATGTAGATCTTATTATTAAGCCAGTATCAGCAAAGCACAGCTTTCCTGACATGTTATTTGGTAGTGATGATATGCATTTATTACGTAAATGCCCTTGCCCTGTCTGGCTGGTTAAATCTTCAAAAAGAAAAACTTACTCACGTATTCTCGCCGCTGTTGATATCGACCCTGGTGAAAAAGAAAACGCCGAACTGAATAAGCTAATTCTGGAATTAGCGACATCACTTGCTCTGCAGGAAAACTCTGAACTGCATATTGTGCATGTCTGGCAATTATTGTATGAGTCTATGCTTCGAAATGGACGAGCTAGAATTCCTGCGTCTGAAGTTGATAAAATGGTCCGTGATGGTCGAAAACTTCATAAAAAATCTTTTGCGGACTTACTCAACCAGCATGACCTGGGGCAGTTAAAGTATAAATCTCATTTACTGAAAGGTGAGCCGGATGATGTTATTCCAGCTCTGGCAAAAAAGAAAAAAGCAGAATTAATCATAATGGGCACAGTTGCACGTACAGGTATTCCTGGGTTTTTTATTGGCAATACAGCTGAAAAAATCTTAGCTAGAGTTGATAGCTCCGTGTTGGCAGTCAAGCCAGGTTCCTTTATTACGCCAGTCCAGTAAAGAAGTTCCCATTCTCCTTATTTCATTGACTAAATGGTGTGCACATTTTTGGAGTAGTCTTATGAATATACAGCTAGGTTACTGGGTCTGGAAAGTATTCATTTCTACTGTGAACAGCATCCCAGGGAAATAAATCGCAGCCACATGCAGGAAGGCGTACCACTCGATCCTGATAGAATCATTGAATTACCCTTTGAAAATGGTAAACCAGTTTTTCCAGTATTTGGAGACAGCAAACAGGACCCTATTCTAATTCAGGTCGAATCCTCGGGCAAACCGTGGGTAGTTATCACCGGTTAGCAACAAGCGCCACACCTGTTTCAGTCTATTCACCCGAAGTAGAACACAACCGGATTATTCAATTAAGTAATGGTTTTAAAAATTAATAAGCGAATTCATTTATTTTTAGCAATACAATGTACTTCAGTTTTTTTCTTCCAAATAAACTTAAAAATTTAGTAACTGCTCAGCGTAAAAGCGGGGTCTCGCTTAAAGCTCACTGAACAAACG
>CALCSG010000090.1 GCA_937894085.1 uncultured Gammaproteobacteria bacterium
GTTTTGGTTATGACTCATATCGTCGATTTATCCAGTTATTTGGTAAAGTGGCTCTGGGTATTGCTGACGAAGAATTTGACGAAGAGTTTGATCAGATTAAAAAAGATCTGGGTGTTGTAGAAGACCTCGCTCTGACGGCTGTAGATCTAAAGCTTATCTCTGAGCGATTTCTTGATGTTGTTAAACGAGTCACAGGTCAGGCTTTTCCAGAAGACCCTTTCGTGCAATTAGAAATAGCGATCAAGGCGGTTTTTAATTCATGGGATGGTAAACGTGCGGTGGATTATCGCCGTGAGTTCAATATCACACCTGAAATGGCTAATGGAACCGCAGTCAATATCTGTACCATGGTTTTTGGTAATCTGGGTAACGACTGTGCCACCGGAGTCGGCTTTACTCGCTATCCGGATACAGGCGCAAATATAATGTTTGGTGAGTACCTGACTAATGCCCAGGGTGAAGATGTAGTCGCTGGAATTCGCACGCCGAAACCTATTGATGTCATGCAGGAAGAAATGCCTGAGATGTTCAAGCAGTTGAAAGAATTGCGGGATAACCTGGAAGCACATTATAGAGAAGTACAGGACTTTGAATTTACCATCGAAAAAGGAATTTTATATTGCCTGCAAACTCGTAATGGCAAAATGAATGCTGTAGCGATGGTACGTACTTCCGTAGAAATGGTACGTGAAAATCTTATTGATAAGACTCAGGCACTGTTGCGTATCCAGCCTGATTTACTGGAACAGTTATTATTCCCCCGGCTTGATCATAATACCAAGCGAGTTCCTATAGCACGTGGTTTACCGGCGTCTCCCGGCGCTGCAGTAGGTCATGCTATTTTCGATGCAGATACAGCAGAAAAAAGAGGCCGTACTGGTGAAAGAGTAATTCTGTTACGTGAAGAGACCAAGCCGGAGGATATCCATGGCTTTTTTGCTTCACAGGGTATCCTGACAGCGCGGGGTGGCAAAACTTCACATGCTGCTGTGGTCGCACGAGGCATGGGTAAGCCCTGTGTGGCAGGTGCTGAGGGTATTCATGTTGATGTTAGAGCCCGTACTGCCGTAGTTGGCGCTAATAAGATTTCCGAGGGTGATTTGATTACCATTGATGGCACCACTGGAGATGTTTACCTGGGTGAAGTTGAAATGATTGAAGCCGAGTTTTCTTCAGAACTGGATGTGTTATTAAAGTGGGCTGACAAACGTGCCAGACTTGCGGTTATGGCGAATGCAGATTCACCTTTTGATGCTAAACAGGCATTGAAATATGGTGCTATGGGTATTGGCTTATGCCGTACAGAACGCATGTTTAACGCGAAGGAAAGATTGCCTATTGTTATCGATATGATTGTTGCTGAAAGCCCAGCAAAACGACAGGAAGCGCTAGATCTGTTAATGCCAATTCAGCGTGAAGACTTCAAGGGTATTCTGAAGGTGATGACGCCGAAACCGGTGACTATTCGTTTACTCGATCCGCCGATTCATGAGTTTTTACCCTCAGAGCAGCAGCTGGTGGATGAACTGGAACAGTTGCATCAATTAAGAGACACGGTTCAGGGTATGAATGTTTTAACCGATGCTGTGGAACAAATGTATAGCGGTAAAGGTGAGCAGAAACGTGTGCGCTATCTGGCCGATTCTCAAATGGTGGATGAAGTCATTAACAAGAAAAGTACCATTTTGAAAATGGTTCGCAATCTATTTGAAACCAACCCGATGTTAGGTCATCGAGGCGTTCGTCTGGGCATCACTTTTCCTGAAATTTATTCGATGCAAATTCGTGCTGTGCTGGAAGCTGCGGCTGAGTGTACCAAAGAAGGTGATGATGTCTGTCCGGAAATTATGGTGCCTCAGGTGTGTACCGCTGAAGAACTGATTCGCGTGAAATCTTATGTCACAGAAATACATAAAGAAGTCGAAGAAAAATATGGTGTCAAAGTCAATTTTAAGTTTGGCTCGATGATTGAAGTTGTGCGTGCCTGTATGCGAGCTGATTGTCTGGCCGAAGAAGCCGAGTTTTTCTCTTTTGGCACGAACGATTTATCTCAGGCAACTTTCTCATTTTCACGCGAAGATGCAGAGAATAAATTCCTGCCGATGTATGCAGAGAAGAAAATTTTGCAGGACAATCCTTTCGAAGTGCTGGATGTGAAAGGTGTTGGTAAATTAATGGAACTTGCCATTGACTGGGGCCGCAAAACACGTCCTGATATGCGTATG
>CALCSG010000091.1 GCA_937894085.1 uncultured Gammaproteobacteria bacterium
TAATAGCCCGATTCGCCACATAAACTGCGTTTGAAGAGTCTCCAGGGTCTCTCTAAACGGGATTCCCACAGTGACCGTGATTTTATTTTCGGTACTGGTTTGCATCAGTTTTTTTTCAACGAAAATATGCTCAATATCGTTGCTATTTGTTGTTCTGGTTATTGTGTGGTTTGGCAGAATCTCTGTGTCGAAGTCATCAACTTCTCTTTCCTTAATTTTTCGTCCCAGTTGCTGCTGATCTGGCGGATAATAAGCAATAATCGTGTTTTCCGAATCGCTGATGTAGGCAATTGAGTTGTCGGGCAGATAGGATTCCTGCAGCCGTTTGCTCCACCAGTCCAGCGAAACGACTGCAACAACTGCGCCGATTAGCGTATCGTTTTCAGGGTTAATAACCGGGTAGGCAAAATTCACGCTGGTCACGTCGGCGGCTCGATCCAGCTGGAATTCGCCTATAGAAAAACCCTTTGTGGAAAAGGTACGACGAATATAGCTGCGATCCGCGACGTTAACCCGTTTCCTGAGCGGCCGTGCATTACACAGCAATTCACCGTCAACGCGTGGAACCCCGAGATTAATATAGTCATTGCTTAGCTTGAGAGCATGCTCAAGAAAACGTCCGCATTCGGCACTATCAGGTTTTTGTATCTCGGGAAAAGTTGCGAGGCCCTGTAAATAGCGAAGGGTATTATCAATTAGCGCTTGTTGATCTGACACGAGCAGATCAACGGTTTGTATTGCCTGCTGGCGAGCCTGCTCTATCCCTGCATTGCGTTGCTCAATTGCTTGAATGAATAGCAGGGCGAGACTGGGCAAAGTCACCAGAATAATCAATGCAACCAGTCGCATATGGAGCGATTGGAAAAATTTACTCATGACCATAAGATATAGTTCAAAATATTGACATTAATAACATTTACATTCATCAGCATAATTATTCAAATACGCAGCTCGGGGTATACTTTATTCAAAATTCACATGACAGCATCTGACTGATACTTTTCCGCGACGCCGGTAAATTCTTCAAAGCAGGAGTTAAAAGCGTCTGTGATATCCGGATCGAACTGAGTGTTACGTCCTGCGGTTATAATATTACGCGCTTCTTCGAAAGGTATGGGTTCCTTGTATATCCGTCTGGAAATAAGGGCATCGAAAACATCAGCGACTGTCATCAGTCGAGCTGAGACAGGAATTCCCTCTCCAGCAAGTCCGTCTGGATAACCCTTCCCATCCCAACGCTCATGGTGCCAGTGGGCAATTTCCTTGGCCAGGATTAAAAATTCTACCGGTTGCGCGACATCTTTTTCAGCATGTTCGATGGCTCTTGCCCCAATTTCAGCATGTGTCTTCATGATAGCCCACTCATCGGCTGTTAGCTTACCCGGCTTAAGCAGGATGTTGTCGGGTATCCCTACTTTTCCTATGTCGTGCAAAGGTGCGGATTTGGCTAACAGGTCGATATAATGGTCTGTAATAGTGTCTTTAAAGCGGGAGCTCCTCTGTAATCGTGTGGCCAGAATCTTCACATAGGACTGGGTTCTCAGGATGTGATCACCTGTTTCTGGATCGCGGGTCTCCGCCAGGTGCGCCAGGGCTCGTATGCTCACGTTCTGGATAATGAAATTTTCTTCCATACGACGAGCAACTTCTTCTTCAAGAAATTCATTTTTATGATTAAGTAAATCACGAGTCTGTTTCAGTTCTACATGAGCGTTAACTCTTGCTAGCAGGATGGCTGGTCGTATTGGTTTAGTAATATAATCGACAGCCCCAAGATTAAAACCTGTTTCTTCATCTGTGACATCATCCAGTGCAGTAACAAAAATATCCGGAATATCCCTGGTAAGAGGATCACTCTTAAGACTGGACAATACCGAGTAACCATCCATTTCCGGCATCATAACGTCGAGTAATATAAGGTCTGGTCTGGGTTTGAGGACAGCAGCCTGCAAAGCAAGTACGCCTGAATTTGCTGCGCGAACTTTATAATTTGCTGAGAGTATCTGCGTCAATACAGAAAGGTTAACTGGTTCGTCATCAACAATTAAAATACTGGGCTGGCTTGTCATTTTTCGATTTAAGCTTTATTTAAAGACCTGGCTACTCTTAGAGTTTAGTTTATATACAGGATAGCTTTGTGTTTTTAGCGATTTGTTAGATATTTGATAACCCTGAATTCGTATAATAAGTGCATAACCTCTGAATGTGGCTAGACATACACCCTG
>CALCSG010000092.1 GCA_937894085.1 uncultured Gammaproteobacteria bacterium
CGACTGGGTTACAGTCAGGCGCAGATTGAATCGATGTCAATGGCGGATATCGATGTGAATTTCGATGCGCCGAAATGGTCAATCTACTGGCAGCAGATGAATACCGAAGGGGCCAGGGTGTTCGAGAGTGTTTATCGCGATCGGGCCGGCTCCGAATTACCGGTTGAGATTACGGCGAACCCGATCCATTTTCAGGGTAGGGATCTAATTCTTGCGGTGGTCAGGGATATCAGTGCCCGAAAATACTTCGAACGCGAGATGAGGAAGAGCAATCTGCGCCATCGCTCAATCATCGCCACCGCGCGAGACGGGTTCCTCGCCGCTGACATCGAAGGAAACGTGATCGAGGTCAATACCAGCTACTGCAATATGCTGGGTTATGATCGGGGGGAGTTGCTCGGGATGCGGCTTGCCGATATTGATGTGCGTCCTCAAGAGGACGATCTGGACGCTTGTCTGGCGGTGTTGGTCGCAAACGGAAGTTGCCTGCACGAAGGGTTTCATCGAAGCAAGAATGGGCATGAACTGCCGGTGGAGGTATCAGCCAGTTATTCGCCAGAGGATGATGGCTGGATATATCTGTTCGTTAGGGACATCAGTGCGCGTAAACAGGATGAAAAGGTTTCGAATCTGCGTGACAATTTAAGTGCCATGGTGCATCAAGCCAGCGTCGTCGAATTGCTAACGCGGGCCCTCGATGAGGCTGAGCAGATCACTGGCAGTGAGATTGCGTTTTATCATTTTGTTGATCCCGGAGAGGAAACGCTGACGCTACAGGCATGGTCGAGCAGGACGCATGCCGAGGCCTGTTCAGCGGGCACGGCGGATGACCGGCATTATCCGGTCTCGGAGGCGGGGGTATGGGTCGACAGTGTCATTCAGCGCAAGCCCGTCATCTATAACGATTATGCCAGTATAGCCCATCGCAAGGGGCTGCCCGAAGGGCATTCGGCGTTGCGGCGCTTCGTGACGGTGCCGGTATTTCGTGGCCAGCACATTGTTGCGGTGATGGGTGTTGGCAACAAGGAGAAAGACTATGATGCGCGTGATGTCGACATTATTGCTCGCATCGCTGACATGAGTTACGACTTTGCGCGGCACTGCGAAACGAAACAACATGTCGAGTTTATGGCTTACTACGATATGTTAACCGGTCTGCCTAACCGGGCGCTGTTTTTTGAGCATCTCAAGCAGAACATTGCACAGCATGACCGTACCGACAATCTTTTGGCCCTGTGCTATCTCGATCTGGATGGATTCAAGCCTGTCAATGATGATTACGGCCACAGTGTTGGAGATGAATTATTGATTGGGCTCGGTGGTCGTTTGCAGTCGACATTGCGCGAGGGAGACACTCTGGCCCGCATAGGTGGTGATGAATTCCTGATCATGTTGACGGGGCTCTCCGATGTAAATGAGGCCGAACATATTGTGCAGCGACTTATCAATGAAACCAGCAAGCCATTCGATATAGACGGCAAGCGGCTGTATGTTACGGCATCGATTGGCGTGACACTGTACCCGACCGATGATACCAATCCTGACACATTGCTGAGGCATGCCGATCAGGCCATGTATAAGGCCAAGGCTCTGGGCAAATCGCGTTATAGCCTGTATGAGCGGGTTGAGGAAGAGGATCAGCGAGTGCGCCGGGAGATTCAGGACGAAATTCACGAAGGCATTAAAAATAATGAATTCGTTTTGTGGTATCAGCCCCGGGTCGATCTGTCGAATAGTCGGGTAGTCGGTGTCGAGGCATTGCTTCGCTGGCGCCATCCGCGAAAGGGTTTTATGGGGCCGTCTGCGTTTCTGCCTTACATCGAAGGAACGGCTGACGAGGTGGCGTTGGGCGAGTGGGTGATCAAACACGCGTTAAATCGCGTGTCGTTCTGGCGCGATGGTGGACTGGATCTGCCAGTGAGTATCAACGTCAGTCCTCAGCACATCCAAAATGCCGATTTCGCCCCATTTCTGTGTGAGCCGTTGTCCACTTACCCTGAAGAGCTTGCCCGTATGGTCGAGATCGAGGTTCTGGAGACCGCAGCCATCGGTGACTTCGAGCGGGTTGTATCCGTCATGAATAAGTGTGTTGAGACAGGCGTTAGCTTCTCGCTTGATGACTTTGGCACGGGTTATTCTTCATTGGCGTATTTCCATCGATTACCAGTCAGTATTCTGAAAATCGATCAGGACTTCGTTCGTAATATATTGAAAGACGCCGGTGCCCTCGAGATTGTCAAAGGTGTTGTTCAGCTGGCGAAAAATCTTGACCGCCCGGTGGTTGCGGAAGGTGTCGAAAGTCTTGAGATAGGTCTGATGCTGCTGGGGCTTGGGTGTGAGTATGCACAGGGCTATGGTATCGCGCGACCGATGCCGGAAGATGTACTAAGCGACTGGTTGGCGGATTGGTCGAGCAGTGACAGCTGGGGCGAACTCCGTGCAATCGCGACCCACTATACCTGTTCTATCGAGTTGCAGGTGGCGATCTACAGCTTCGGGTGCTGGTCACAGAGTGTAATCCAATACGTTGGCGCGGGCGGAAAAGGAGCAGCCCCGCAACTCAATGAAGAACAGAGCGAATTCGGACACTGGTTGCATGGCATTGGGCGTGTCTATTTTGCGGATCATGACATGTTTCCATTTATCACCCCGCGAATCGCGCTGGCGTTCAAACTGGCGCGTGACATTGTCGCTTATATCGATCATGGCGATATGAGATCGGCGCTTTCGCTCATGGTGGTATTCAATAATGCCTGTGATGAACTGTGTACAAAATTGCATGCGCTTAACGAAGCTGTAAAAAGAGGCTGAGTACCAGAGTTCACCGGCGAGCGGCTTTTAGGTTTCAAAAAAGTCACCCGTATAGAGCAGTTTGTCGACGTCATGCGGCCGATCATGCCCTGGTGCGATTTGAGCAAAGCGGTCCATGCGGCTATCGGGCGGCCTTCACCGAGGTGAGCTTGTTCGAGGCTACACGGTTGATGGTTCCGGAAAAATCGGTGAGGTGCTCCTCTGGTCGGTTTTTTGCTGTCATCGAGGCGAGCGACCAGTGTCCTGTCGCCTGGTTGTACGGCTTAGTGCGGGTTAAAGACTGCCGGCGGGGGGAGTAGTGACGAGGTTGGCAGATTCAGCTCGAACCAGAATGTCGACCCTTCGAGTTCGATGCTTTCTACACCATATGAACCTTCCATGAGCTGAACAAGCTGGCGCAGAATCGTCAGGCCCAGACCCAGACCGTTATAGTTTCGACTCAGTGCCGAATCAACCTGGAAGAAAGGTTCGTAAACGCGTTGAATCATGTTTGTGGGAATGCCAATGCCATGATCCTTGACTTCGATACGCATGTTGAACAGGTTATCGTCGTGTGATGTGCAATTGACGACGACCTGAACCTCGCCGTCCCGTGAAAACTTGATGGCGTTGCCAAGCAGTAAGCCTAATGCCTGGCTGATGCGATCGGGGTCGCCAACCAGGTGTAGCGGGCATTGCAGGCAATAATCAAGGTCGATCGACAGATTCCTGGCCGCAGCTTGTGTTTTGTATTCACCGATAGTCAGTGCGCACAGGCTTTTCAGATTGAGTGGTTTGGGGTAGAGCTTGAGGGGTTGTTCGTCATCGCCTTGAGTGTAGTGGGACAACTGCCTGACAACCTCTATCAGCTCCTGCAATGAATGCGCCATACAATCGAGATAATCGCTTTGTTCGGCATCGAGTGACGTCAGCTTAAGCAGTTGGATTGATCCGGATATACCGTTTATCGGTGTTAAAAGTTCGTGGCTGATATGCCTTTTGGCGGCGACGCGAGTCAGCTCCAATTGTTCAGTCTCGTGCTTCAGTTTTTGTAATTGAAGTTCTAACTCTTCATTCCGTTGGTTTTCCAGTAAAGCGACGACCGGATGGGGGTTGTCGAGCAGATGTGCGTTGTTTGAAATCAGTTGCACTTCAATGAATTGTCCACACTTGTGCTGGATCTTTGTGGTCAGGCTCGGCCTGGTTTTTAGTGCAATGTTGGCGGCCCGGAAAAGGCTTTCCAACTGCTCCCTGTCCTCCATTGCGCAGAGTATATCGACCGCGGAATGTTCTTCTCGAACATCGTTTGCGGCCCAGCCGGTCAACGAACCAAAGGCGTTGTTGATTAATTGTATATCGCCCTTGTCGTCGAGAATCATGACTGCCACGGGTATTGAATCGATCATGGCTTGAAGTTGTTGTTGAGGCATAATGCTGTCCCTGTGTTTACATTTGTTTATGTGGTGGTAACCTGATCGGGCGGAGCCTAATAAAACCTGATAAAAGGGGGGTGAGTCGAGCTGGTCGCCATCAAACAGACGCAATAGACATTCCTGAATCGCTTTGTATATTGCTATCCCCTGTTGAGACCATGTCGGCGAAGAGCCGACGCTACACAATAAGGCCAAATCGGAATAATTCATGCCTCAATTTCCAGAGTGAAAAGAGGAAAACGTGGATTTCTCTTTTTTCTAAAATTCAATGAGTTGCCGTCATGAGGTAAACCAACGTTGAATATTGCGATAAACTCTGTAATAAACACTGCAATCGGCATGCCAGAGAGTTGGCTCCAATGGAGTGAGTGAATCGGTCAATTCGTTGGCCAGGGCAATGCCGGCTGCAGCCTGCGAATGTGCTTATCAGGCTGGAGGAATTCGATAGTTGTGGCTCTGCTGAGTGTTATTCCGACTCAGGTGGATGCATACAGTCGGCGCCATCACGCTTTCGGGACTGGGTCGGTAAGGTTTAGATCGAATATTTAGTGTCTGCAAAATCGATCGTTCCCGGTTGTGGTCATGATGACATTGCAGCGATGCTTTTTATTGATGAGCTTGGCCTCAATCAATAGCTGCAGCGGGTGTGCCTGCGCTCGACTAATTGCAGATTCCGCGCAAGCGCGCAACATGCGTCGCAAATAGCGACGCGAATTGTGGGCGCAAGCCGGAGAATCGCGAATCGCGTCGCCTTTGTGAATGCTGTGCCGACGATCAGCGGCTTGCCCGATACGCTGGCGCCGGACGGTTTTCGAGCGCGATCACTCATGCAGCCAAATGATTTTTTCGCGCCCACTCACATAATGAGTCGACCGGCATTGGACTCGCAATCAGGTATCCTTGTGCGATGTCGCAACCGATGTCGGCGAGGATGCTTAAGGTGTTTTGATCTTCAACACCTTCGGCAATGGTGCTCATGCCGAGTTCATGGCCGAGCATGGTGCAGATCTTGACGATTGAACGGGCTTCTGCGTCATGACTTATGTTGGACACGAATGAGCGATCGATCTTGAGCTCACTGAATGGCGCGCGATGCAGCTGCTGCAGGGATGAATAGCCCGTTCCAAAATCATCTATTGAAAGTCGTATGCCGCGCAGACGGATGCGGGTGAGGATATCGAGCGAGGTTGTCAGCTCGCCCATCAGGGCGCTTTCAGTGACCTCCAGCATCAGGTTCGATGGCGCCATATTGTAGCTGGTTAGCATATTGCTGAGCTGTTCCGGAAAGGTCAGTGCCCGTATATTGATTGCGGAAACGTTGACCGAGACACTAACCTTGATACCTTCGCTGTTGAATCGGGCCGCCTGTTTCGTTGCATTCTCGAGCACCCAGGCGGTCACCTCGTCGATCAAGCCATTGTTCTCGACGATGGGCAGAAATTTGTTCGGATAGATCAGCCCATGGGTTGGGTGATTCCAGCGAATCAGCGCCTCGATACCGCTTAGCCTGCGCCCGCTGATGGTTACCTGAGGCTGGTAGTGAAGTTCAAACTGATCTTCTTCGAGGGCGCGCATTAGTGAATTGCGATCACCAATATAGGGTTGGCTTTGATCCTTTTTGGTATCGTCCTGGCGAGGCTTGAGCCTGGATAGTGCTTGTTTGAAAGTTCGGAAAACGTTGCTGCTGAGCAGGGGTTTGGTCAATGATGCAACAACTTCGAGATTGTGTGCCTGACCGAGCTTTTCTGCCGCGTTCAGAATGCTAGGGTCTCCTTCGTTCATGAGTATCAGCAGGGGCGGGGCATCCAGTATGGCCAGATGCCGCATCACCTGAATTCCATCGATATACGGCATGTCGAGGTCAAGTATGACCAGGGCGTTAGGTTTGATTGCGCCGATGTTTTCAATGAATTGCCGCCCAGACAGGTAGCCCGTACTGGGTAGCTCGATACGCGTTATTATTTCCGCCAGGCTTTGTATCACGACCGGATTGTCATCGATGATGTGGATCATATCGATTGCCGCGAGGCCATTTACCTGGGCGCCTCGATGTTGTGGACCTTTTCTTTCAGCTGCTGCCGTGCTGGATGAGGGTTCGTTGATGGTGGTGTGCATGGATGTTTGGCCCGGTTAATGTTGTGCGAAATCGCCCTGCCAGATTTTCATGATCGTGTTGCGGCCTGACGGTATTGTCGGCCGTTTGGCACGAGTCTTCGTGTCGGCCCAACTCGGCGGGGGCAGCGCTGGATGAGCTGCAACTGACCGGCCCTAGTGGTCATTCTGGCGTGATTTTCTGATCAGGGTTTTTTTGCCGCCGCCCAGGCTATCAAATGCCTGACGAATGCTACGCGCCAGCTCGCCAAAACGATGCGGTTTGTATAGAACCTTCACTGGTTTGCCAAACTTTTTACTTAAGCCGAGTTCATCATTTGAATTGGCTCCAGTGGTCACCATCAATTTCAGATCGGGGCGCTGCAGCAGTGCGGCTTCAATCAGATCGAGGCCAGTCAAGTCGCCGGGCAGTACGAGATCGGATAACAGCAAGTTGATGGCAGGTGTCGATTTGATCAGCGCCAGGGCCTGGCGGGCATCCGAGGCTGTAAACACATGGTAACCCGAATTTCTGAGGAACTGAGCGGTCGCGTTGAGCAGGTCTTCCTCGTCATCGACCATCAGAATGGTTTCGGTGCCGCCGATCACGGTGAGTTCGCTGGTCTCATGCTCCCAGTCAAGCTGGGATTGAGTCTGTTCGCGCTTGGCCCTGGGCAGATACAGGTCGACGGTAGTGCCTTCACCGGGTTCCGAAATCGGCTCAACGTGCCCTTGGTGACGCTGCATGAAACCGAAAACCATCGCCAGACCAAGACCGGTTCCCTTGCCGGGGGCCTTGGTGGTGTAAAACGGTTCGAAGATGTGTTCCAGGTCCTTGGCCGAGATACCGCTGCCGGTATCCGTGACTGAGATCTGCACATAATTTCCGGGCGGGAGCCCGGGCCGGGTACAGCAGAATTCTCCATCCAGCTGCGTGTTGTGGGTCGTTATCGACAGCTTGCCTCCCCTGGGCATGGCGTCCAGGGCATTGGTTGTCAGGTTGAGTAGTGCATCCTGAAATTCGCCGGGATCCATTCTGACCGGCCACAACGCATGGTCAAGCACCAGGCTTAATTCGATTGCTGGTGTAATTGAGCGGGCGATGAGCACGCGTACCGATCGAATCAGATCGTTGACCTTGGTCAGCTGAATTTTATTCGGTTGCTTGCGAGAAAAGCCAAGCAATTGCTTGGTCAGGTCCGCGCCGCGTTGGGCTGCCCGGTTAATGCTTTTGAGTTGTTCGCCTAGATGTTCGTTGTCGATGTGTGCGAGTTCGATTAATTCGAGGTTGCCCAGAATGACGGCCAGCAAATTATTGAAATCATGTGCAATGCCGCCGGTCAGTTGGCCGATTGTTTCCATCTTGGTTGCCTGGGCCAGGCGCTTGCTGAAACGCTCGCGATCAAGTTCGACATGTTTGCGTTTGGAAATATCCTGTACCGCGCCTCGCAAGCCAGTGATGTTGCCGCGGCTGTCGCGGCTGATCTTGCCATGTGCGCATATCCAGCCCAACTCCTTGCTGGCTCGGACAATCTCCAGCTCATGTTCGAAGGAGAAGCCTGACTGCTTCAGTGAATCGATGGTTTTGAGCAGTTTGTGCCAGCTTTCATCGGTGACCAGGCGTCGGCATTGATCGAAGTTGGGTGCTGGAAGCGCAGGATCGAGCCCGAAGATGTTATACAGTTCCTCGGACCAGTGCATCTCCTGGGTTTCCATGTCGTAGGCCCAACTGCCCAGTTGGGCGATGCGCTGGGTCTCGCGCAGTTCTTGTTGGCGCAGCGACAGGACTCGAGAGGTATTCTTCTGCTCGGTGATGTCGGTGATGAAGCCTTCAATGGCTTCGAGCTCGCCATCGTTGTTGCGAATGCCGATGCCTTTTTCGAGCACCCAGCGGGAGTCCTTCGATCGGGTGAGCAAGCGGTATTCAATCTCGTAAGGCACCCGGTTTTCGAGGGCGACCTGGATTGAGCTCCAGACTTGTTCGCGGAACTGCGGGTGAATAAGGTCAGCGAATGAGAGGTCGCCGTTTTCGACAATTTCATCGGGCGTGTAACTGGTGATCGGCAGCGTCATTCGGCTCATAAATTCCATCGGCCGGTCACGCCCGTTGCGACAGCGGAATGCAATGCCCGGCAGGTTGCCCATCAGCGTTTCCAGTTTTCGCTGATTGCTGGCGGCTTTGGTTTCGGCGCTCTTGAGGGCGGTGATGTCCTGGTGTATGCCGGTCATGTTCAATGGCTTGCCATCGGCGGTCCTGGATACGACCTTACCGGTGTCGAGTACCCAGACCCATGAGCCGTCCTTGTGCCGCATGCGTACCTCGGCCTGATACAGTTCGGCTTCACCATCGAAATGACTTTGCAGCAACTGCTCGGATTTTTTCAGGTCGTCAGGGTGCGCCAGCATTGTCCAGGTGTCGATCGATGTGGGGCCGAGTTCGTCGAGTCTGTAGCCAATAATCGCTGCCCAGCGCTCATTGAACACAGTTTTCCCGGTCTGGATGTCCCATTCCCAGGTGCCCACGGCAGTCTGTTGCAGCAGGTCGAGGCTGCGTTCAATGCTTCTCACGAAAGGCGCATGTTCCTGGTGCGACTTGAGGCGACGATGGTGCTGCCGGGCTAGGATGGATAACAGTAGCGGGAAACACACGACAAGACCGCTCGCCAGGCCGGTGAAAAAGCTGGCGTTGAAAATCGTCGATGAAGCCGCTGCGGGCGCGAGGGAGGGCGTGCTGGCGCTTGCCATGAACGTGGTGGTCGCCATCGTGGCGAGAACACTGGCTTTAGAGGCCAGGCGTTTGTAACTGGGCTGCTTCATCGGATTTCAGGTTTCCATACTGCAAGAATCTATAGCTGACCGTACCGGGTCATGCCGTGACATTAATCAATAGGGGACCGATTCATCGCGTCGTGATTATCGGGCCGCAAGTTTTTTCAGATCAATCCGCAGCAAATTATGGGCCAAATCTGCAAGGTCGGGGTCGGCCGGGTTGCAGGCACGCGAGCAGTGGCGGCGTTTAAGCGGGTGGTTTTGAGGTGGCATCTATCTTGCTTTATCGGAATTGATTCGGCCGACGTTCATTAATTGATCAAGCCTGGCCGACCCTGGCGCCGCAAGGCGTCGACATGGACACTTGGACCTTGAATTTATGAAAAGCCGCCGCCAGGACACGAATAAACCCGAACAAATTGAAACCGACGACGGGGCCTTGCTCGGTCACTCCGAGCAAACCTTTCGTTATGCAAAGGATTTGCGTCTGATGATGGACAGCCATGAAAAATTACAGGCCGATTATCAACGCCTGCAAAGCAACAAGGAGCGATTGCTTGATCGCGACGAGGCTTTCAAGCGATTGTTACAGGACAATCGTAATCTGTACGTTTCAACCGATCGCTGGGGTCGAATCATGCATGCAAACCCAGCCGCCGTGTCGTTTCTGAATATGGCCATGCCGCGCGGCGAGAGTATTCTGCGCTTGTTGCCGGACGGGCTGATCAAGACGGGCAAGTCGCTGCAGATGGAGATCGATGAATCCCGCATGAATGCGCCGGTGATGCTCAAAGATGCCAGCGGAGCGAATCATGAATTCATGCTGAGGGTGATTCATGGGAGTAGCGAGTGGGCGGATAAAACGGTCACCCACTGGCTGTTTTTTCCGCAAGGTGAAGACGGCATCGATCTGTCCTGGACACTGGCGACGACCGTGTTCAATGGTGCGGGCGAGGGTATTCTGGTGACGGATTCAAACGCCATCGTGCTCACGGTAAACCCCGCTTTTTGTGCAATGACCGGGTTTCTGGCGCGGGAGGTGGCTGGGCAGTCACCGGATCAGGTTATTGTGAATTCCGATGACGCGGGTTGTTTCACTGAGCTACTGAGTACACTGGGCGAAAGCGAGCAGTGGCAGGGCAAAATCTATCTGCGTCACAAGCAGGGTGGCGTGATCCCGGCCTGGCTGGCGTTGTCGGTTAGTCGACACGGCGATGGACAAATGCATTCGTGCATCGGCCTGGTGTCGGATATCGCACCGTTGCTGAAATTCGAGCGAAGTCTGGAGTTTGCGGCGAACTATGATGCGCTCACCAATCTGCCCAACCGGAGCCTGTTTTTGAAGCGGTTGGATAGTGCGCTGGCACTTGCCAAACGTCAGGGGGAGCATATTTCCGTGCTGTTCATCGACCTCGATGGCTTTAAGGCGGCGAATGATCGCCACGGTCATGATTTTGGTGATTTTGTTTTGCAGGAGGTTGCCCGGCGCTTGAGTGATCTGGTGCGGGAGTCGGATACTGTGGCGCGATACGGTGGCGATGAATTTTTAATGATCCTGCAAGGCATGCAGTTGCTGGCGGATGTCGAGGTGTTTGCCGCCAATATGATTGAGACCACGCGCCGCTCGATACGTTTCCAGGGCAAGGAAGCGCGTATTGGGTTTAGTGTCGGTTGCGCGCAGTACCCGCGCCACGCGGATAATTCGGCCAGCCTGGTGCAGATGGCGGATGCGGCGATGTATCTGGCCAAATCAGGCGGAGGCAATCGACTTCAGATTTTCGAGGCGTTTGAGAATCCCGCGCGCGCAGGCCAGGTCAAGAGCTGCGTTATCCAGACAGCGTTGGATAATGATTTGCTGACACTGGTTTACCAGCCGCAGTTTGATATTACGCTGACCCCGCCCCGTCTGATAGGCGTGGAGGCGTTGTTGCGCTGTCAGGGCTCGTCGGCCGGGCCTCTTCAAACGCCTGAAATGCTGCTGCAGAGCGCTGCGCGTGACCGTATGACCGGGCGTCTGTCGAAGTGGGTGCTGGAAACGGGTTGTCGCCAGTTAAAACTTTGGCATGAGCAGGGTTTAGATCATTTGCGCATGTCGATCAATTTGACCTCGATGCAGTTGCGCGACGTTAATTTTGCACACATGGTCCACGAGGCGCTTGATGCCATGCACATCAGGCAGGGCAGTGTATGGTTTGACGCGCCGCTCGATTTCGATGTCAATGGTTTCGACGGTTTGTATCAGGTCGAGGGCGGGCGCGAACAGTTGAAGCTGTTGCGCCGCCTCGGGGTCCGGTTGGTGATGGAAGACACGCTCAATCAGCGAGTCACCTTGCGCGGGCTGAGCGAAATGCCGTTTTCTAAATTAAAGGTCGGGCCGGAGACGGTTGCCGGTCTGGGGCGTGGTGGCCAGGCCGATGTGCAGTGCAAGGCGGTCGCGGTATTGGCTCGAGCCTTCGGTCTTGAGGTAGGCGCCGTGGGTATTGAAACGCCTGAACAGTTGACTGCGCTGAATGCGTTCGGTTTCGATTTTGGTCAGGGCTTTTTGCTCGGGCAGCCTATGTCGGCAGACGATTTCTGGCGCTGGCTCAAGGCGGGTGGGGCTGCCTCTGACGGCTGATGCAAGCGGTGCCTGATGCGACGCATATTCAGCAAGGCGGGTGTCACTCGCTTTTTGGCAGCCTTATTCGCATACGTTTCTGGCGTTTAGATCTGGTGTGATTTTTGCAGTCTTCGGGCTAAATGGTGTCGCAACGTGATCAGGTTAGCGCGCAGTCTGTTGATCGCTCGCACCGGGTGTTGTTCCGCTTGCGGCGGATAAGGCGTTTCAAAGACAGGAGTAATCAAATGAAGGTTCATACGCTCGCCAGACAAATGCTCATGGCGCTGTGGGTTGTTGCCATGCCGGTGGGTACGGCCTCGGCCGATCTGGATGAAATCAAGCAGCGCGGTGAGTTGCGTCATCTGGGCATTCCTTACGCGAATTTCGTGACCGGTGCGGGTGACGGTCTTGATGTTGAGCTGGTGCGTGGCTTTGCTGAGCATATTGGTGTACGCTACGAGCTGGTGTATTCGGATTTCTACAATGTCATTCGTGATTTGCTGGGACAGGATGTCGAGCGTCGTGATGGCGAGGTGAAACTGGTGGGCCAATACCCGGTGCGCGGTGACATGATCGCGACCGGGTTCACCGTTTTGCCGTGGAGGCAGGCGGTGTTGTTGTATTCCACGCCGACCTTCCCGTCCCAGGTGTTGCTGGTGGCGCCGGCGCAATCTGCAACCCAGCCCATTCCAGGTTCGAGTGATCTCAATAGAGACATACATCAAACCAAGGGGCTGATTGGTGACCAGAGCCTGCTGGTGATGGAGCGAACCTGTCTCGATCCGGCAAACTATGGGCTGAAGGATCAGGGTATCAATCTGCGCAGCTACACGCGAAGCACCAACATCAACGAGATGGCCCCGACACTGTTGTCCGGCGAAGCCGACCTAACGCTGCTTGACGTGCCGGATGTCATTCTCGATCTGCAAAAGTGGGCGGGAAAAATCAAGGTCATTGGCCCGATCTCTTCGCACCAGGATCTGGCAGCGGCTTTTCCCAAAGACTCGCCCCGACTGCGCGAGGCCTATAACGAATATCTTGAGATGTTGAAGGCGAGCGGTGAATACCGGCGCCTGGTGGACAAGTACTATCCAGGTATCGATAGCTGGTTTCCGGAGTTTTTTGTCAGCAAATAATGCCTGAACTCGAGCCAGGAGCGGCGTCATGTTGAGTGGCTTGCGGCGTCGTATTGAGGGGTATCCGGCGACTGTCGTTGCCGGTGCATTCGCCCTGTATGCGCTGATCATCACGCTGCATTCCCTGTATGCCTGGCGTCAAATGGTTGAAGATGCCGAGCGCTATCTGGTCGAGGATGTGGATCGCTCGGTGATCGAGCTGGCGAACCTCGTTGCGCGCTTTGAGGCAGATAACGGCATGCATGCCGATATCTATGAGATACAGGCCTTTCTGCAGAATCGCGATCTGGGCATGTCGATGCGTTATGGTCTGGGGGCGAGTTTGCAGGCCATAGAGCGTCGCTTCGAGTCCCATCTTGAGGAGCATGCCTCCGATCAGCGCATTCTGTATTACGCCAGCGATGGCGGAATGCTGGTCGATACAGCTCCCGACAGTCCTGTGCCCGAGGGGGTAGTTGACAGGATTGGCAAGGTTTCGGCCGGGGTCTGGTTGGATGTTTCGCGTAAGCAGGTGGTCGCGATTCGATCCGTGCGTTACAAGAATGCCAGTGGGGGCGTCGTTGTCTCAATAGATTCGCTGGAGCATATATTGAAGCCGATGATGCTGGCCGACGCGAAACCCTGGCGAGAGCTGGTGCTGGATGCAACAACGCGGCACTGGTTGATTCCCGATGAGCCGTCGGGGATGCAGGGTATGTTGCGCGCCATTGAATCGCTGGAGCAGGGTGCGGTGGCCGTCACTGATGGGGTGCTGGCCTCGTGGCTGGATCGAGAGCAGGCCGTTGTGGTGAGGCGGGGCGTGTCGGACCTTGGCCTGCAGTTGGTGAAGGTCATGCCGGCGGAGTTGGTGTATGGGCATATTCCAGCGCTCGATGTGTTGCTGGCGGCGGCGGCATTGCCACTGGTTATGGTGTGGGGCGCCCATCGTCTGGATAGGATTCGCCTGTCTGCTGAGCGCTTGAAAACCGAGGTGGCCTTGTCCAATCAGCGACGTCAGTTGGTTGAGCAGCGCAACGAGGAGTTGTCGCAGGAAATCGAGCGTCGAGAACAGGTGGAGCAGGCCCTGACCACGAGTGAGGAGCGCTGGTCACTTGCAATCAGCGGCGCCAATGACGGTATCTGGGACTGGCGGCCATTGACTGGTGAGACCTTTTTTTCCGAACGCTGGAAAAAACTGCTGGGTTACCAGGACGATGAAATCGCCGCCGATTTTGAAGAGAGGGATCGGCGGATACATCCCGATGACTGGGTGATGGTCATGCGGCGCATGCAGAAACATCTGGACGGTGCGACGCGTTTTTACCAGTGTGAATATCGCATGCGGCAAAAGGATGGAGATTATATCTGGGTACTGGAGCGAGGCCAGGCTCTGCACGATGAACAGGGCAATACGCTGCGCGTGACAGGTTCCATGACCGATATCAGTGAACGACGCAGAGCCGAGGCGTTGCTTGAAGAGCGAAATGTTCAGCTCAACACGATCTTCGAGATTTCACCTGATGGGATGGTGTCGTTCGGGCATGGGCATCGGGTGGAATATGTCAATCCTGCTTTTTTGCGCATGACCCATCTGGAGCTGTCGGATGTGCGGGGATTGGGCGAGTCCGAATTCGACGCGTTGATGAATGAGCTGTGTGCCGACGGGCAGCGTTTTCGCGGTATTGCAGCTATGCATGATCATCCTTTGCCCGGGAAACAGCGCGAAACGTTGGGTTTGAAGGGTGCGGGAGAGCGCATCCTGGCGGTGCAGTTGGTGGTGTCGAAAAGTGAAACCATCTCCAGGATTCTGTTTTTTCGCGACATCACGGTGGAGAGCGAGGTCGATCGCATGAAGTCTGAATTTGTATCGACCGCTGCACATGAGTTGCGTACGCCCCTGGCAAGCATTTATGGCTATGCCGAATTGCTGGTCGCCGAAAGTCAGGTCGAGTCGCGACCGCGTTTATTTGCTGAAACGATATTTCGCGAGGCGGCTCTGGTGGCTTCGATCATCGATGAATTGCTCGACCTGGCGAGAATCGAGTCGCGTCGTGGCGCGGATTTCGTGTTTAAGCGACAGGCGCTTGGGCAATTGGTCGCCACAGCCGTGGCCGCCTACCCTGTTCCGGAAGGGCGGGCCGCACCGATACTCAAATCAGCGGGGCAACCTTGCTGGGTGCGTGCAGATGCAAGTAAGCTTCGCCAATGTCTCAACAATATATTGTCCAATGCGTACAAGTATTCACCCGCTGGCGGCGCCATCGAGGTCGAGCTGACGTTTGGCCAGGGGGACTGTGGCGTGAGTGTGCGTGATCGCGGTATCGGCATGAGTAGTGAGCAGCTTGATCGTGTGTTCGAGCGTTTCTATCGGGCCGACAGTGCTGGTACGATTCCGGGCACCGGGCTTGGCATGAGCATCGTCAAAGAGATCATCGATCTGCATGGCGGTCGGGTGACGGTTGAAAGCCGCATGGGCGAGGGGACTGCTGTGCTGTTGCGGCTGCCCATGATCGATGCCGACGTGTCAACACAGGATCTCGTTGCGGTGCCGCTACTGTCGGTGCACCACTGAATATCTTGCAGCTATAAGTATTGGTTTAAGGTATTGTACGAACAAGTTGGTTTAATCCATCCTGGTTTGGATCGGGAACATGAATAACGTTTTATGATAGTGATGAATAACAGTCTGGCCACCGTGTTGATCGTTGAAGACGATCTGGATCTTGCGGAAATCTACAGAGGGCATCTGTCCAAAGAGGCCGTCTCTGTCTCACATTTCAGTTCGGCGCGCAAGGCGATTGAAGCGATCGAGACCCAATTGCCGGATCTTGTCTTGCTCGATCTGAAGCTCCCGGATGGCGATGGCATGGACATCCTGCGTCACGTACATGACAGCGGCATACCGTCTGCGGTGGTGATCATGACGGGTAACGGCTCGATGGAAGATGCGGTGCTGGCGATGCGTTACGGGGCCAAGGATTTTCTGGAAAAACCGTTTAACGGTGATCGTTTGAGGGCGACGGTTCGCAACGCCCTGGAGCTACATCATTTAAGCGGCCTCGTTTCGACCTATGAAGAAGAGTTTCTGCGCGATCAATTCCACGGCTTTGTCGGTAATAGTCTTGCCATGCAGATGGTGTATCGACTGGTCGAGGCGAGTGCGCCGAGCAGCGCAACCGTTCTGATACTGGGTGAAAGTGGCACCGGAAAGGAGTTATGTGCAGAGGCCATTCATCAGCATGGCCCGCGTCGCAACAAGCCCTTTGTTGCGGTTAACTGTGCCGCTATTCCAGCCGACCTGATCGAAAGTGAACTGTTCGGTCATCGCCGTGGCGCGTTTACCGGGGCGGTCAATGATCATGAGGGCGCGGTATGCCGCGCCGACGGCGGCGTATTGTTCCTCGATGAAATTGCCGAGATGCATCAGGATCTGCAGAGCAAGCTATTGCGCTTCCTGCAGACAGGCAAGTTTTTCAAGGTCGGTGGTAAAACCGAAGAAACCGTCGATGTGCGCATCGTGTGCGCCACCAATCGTGATCCATTGAACGAGGTTAAAAGAGGGCGTTTTCGCGAAGATTTGTATTATCGTCTGAACGTCGTGCCGATCACCCTGCCGGCACTGCGCGAGCGCGACGGCGATATCTTGCGTCTGGCTGAACACTTTTTGAAACTATACACGGCTAAAGAAGGCAAGCGTTTCAGGCAGTTTTCGCCGGCGGTGCAATCCGTGCTGGATGATTATCAATGGCCCGGTAATGTGCGGCAACTGCAGAATGTTGTGCATAACATTACCGTGTTACACGATGGTGATGTGGTCGACCTCGAACACCTGCCGCCGCCTCTGGATAACCTCACGGTTCCCGCCTCAACCCAGGCGGCCATGCTCGCGTCGGGCGAGCTTGAGCTGGATGAGATTACGCTGAGCAATATTCGGCCGTTGGCCGATATCGAGCGTGAGGCGATTCAGCGCGCGCTGGCGATCTGCAACGACAATGTGCCCAAGGCGGCCGCGTTGCTGGACGTGCACCCGTCGACGATTTATCGAAAAAAGCAGGGCTGGACCTGACCGATTTGGCCAGCCGCTGTGTGCAGCGGCCTGGCAGCGACACTTCACCCGGGTGGTGTCATGACCCGGGTAGCATCCTGCACTCTTGAGGGCCCGCGTTTTGCGACGGTATTTGCGGCGCGAGTTGCGAGTCGCGGCGATTGTTTATTCCTATCGTATTGTTTTTAAAGTTATTTTTGTTGGTCTGTTTTTTGCATTGGTGGTTATCAAAAAATCGAAACAGTTGATGTTGGCCTGTTTGTGCATCGCTTAAAAGCGGTGAGGCGGATGCGCTAACTCAGCGATTGCGTCAGACGACTGGCTATGACGTCGTGTGGCTGTTGCTGGGCTGATTTCGCTGCAGTTCGCTGTCGCGCTGCCGACTTGATCGGGTGGTGGGGCGTTCATAGCAATAACCGGGCTGATAATTCTATGTACCACCAACCAGACGATTGCAAACCCCCTGAGTATGGGATAGAGACTGCGTCCGCGTGCCATGAACCCCGGCCGCAGCCCCGTTCGACGGTGTCGTCCGGTAAATCCGCTGATCCGCCGATCGGGTTGACCTGGCTCGGCAACGCAAAGGTGTTGGTAATCGATGACGCACGCTGCTTTGGACGAGAGCTTGAGGGTTTGTTTCACTCTCTCGGCTGCTCATCGCATCTCGTCGATGATATTGACGGGCTTGCACAGTCGTTTTCCGGTGATGCTGAACCCTGGCAGGTTGTGTTCGCCGGCTCCGAGCTTGGTCGTGATAATTTGTTGAAAGTGGCCGAGATGGCGGCGCAGTTCTCTGAACGGTTGCCGGTGTTTCTGGTCGCTGAGGACTGTTCTGATGAGAACTCGCTGGACGCCGCCAATGTGATCGGGCGCCTGAATTGGCCGGTCACCCTGGAACACCTGGCGGATTTGATGGTGCGCGCCGAGGGTTTCACCGGGCAATCGCCTGATCTGGTTACGCCGACGTGGCGTGGCGCTGCGCAGCCTGCGGTCAGCACCGCGACTCGCCAGGTTGAGGCCATGGTGAATAAAGTGGCGGCAACTACTGCCACGGTGCTGATCCTGGGCGAATCGGGCGTGGGCAAGGAGGTTGTTGCGCGAAGAATTCATGACCTTTCGCCGCGCTGCGATAGGCCCTTTGTGCCGATCAATTGCGGCGCAATTCCCGAGGACCTGCTGGAAAGTGAATTATTCGGGCATGAGAAAGGGGCCTTCACCGGCGCTATTTCGGCTCGTCGCGGGCGGTTCGAGATGGCGGAAGGCGGCACATTGTTTCTGGATGAAATCGGTGATATGAGTCTGCCGATGCAGGTCAAAATCCTGCGCGTGTTGCAGGAAAGAAGCTTTGAGCCGGTGGGCAGCAACCGAACCATTCGTTGCGATGTTCGAATTCTGGCGGCAACCCATCGAGATCTGGAGGCGCGCATCGCCGAAGGGATGTTCCGGGAGGATTTGTTCTACCGTCTCAATGTTTTTCCGATTGAGATCGCGCCGCTCAGGGCGAGGGTCGACGATATTCCGATGCTGGTCAACGAGCTGACTCGCAGATTGCAACAGGAGCGGCGTGGTCAGGTCCGGCTGAGCGCGAACGCCGTTAGCGCGCTGGCCTTTTTTGACTGGCCGGGCAATGTGCGCGAACTGGCGAATCTTATCGAGCGACTGGCGATCCTGTTTCCGGGCGGGGTGGTGGATGTAAGGAATTTGCCCGAAAAAATACGCGTCCCTGCCGAGCAGGCGTGGGCCCAAATGGACCAATCGGAGCCGCTTTGCGACGAGACCGACGCTGATGCGCCAACGCCGCAAGCGGTTGTGCGCGAGGTTGTTTTGCCGCCTGGCGGGGTCGATCTGAAGGCCTATCTGGCCGAACTGGAGACTGGCCTGATAGAACAGGCGCTGAAAGAGTCGGATGGCGTGGTTGCCCGAGCGGCCGATTTATTACAGTTGCGGCGCACAACGCTGGTTGAGAAATTGCGCAAATATGGATTGGCGCGCGATCAGGCCGTCTCTTCCAACTGATTGGTCGGGTGTTTGGCGGCGGGATTGGCGTTGCCACGCGAGTGCGGGTAATGCTGGCGCCTGTGTTTTCCGGTGAATCGGCGATGGCTATTGTTTGACCCTTGCTCGGCGCCTGTATTACCGTGGGCTAGGGGTGTTGCTGCAGGTCGCCAGGCCCTGACGATTCCTGGCACTGCGTCGCAAATATAGTCGCAATTTGCGACGGAAATTGCGAGATGGCGTCGTGCCTACACCCGGATTCCTGCGGCTGGCGGCTGAAATAGCGATAAAATGCGTTATCTATAGCGGGCTAAATTGGTACGGTTCATGCTTACCATTGGAGTTGATCAGCGCTGTCTTTTGCCAGATGCGCTACACATGCTTTTGGCCCCGGACTGCGGGAGCGTCCTCGTGGGGGTTATCAAGTCATCTCCGGCGGTCAACGGAATTTAATTCCGGTTGAAGATGAATTTATCTGGTGTTCAGTTCTGGTTACTCGGGAATCGGTACGGCGGCTCTGCAGGTCAGTGAGTCAGACATCCGGTTTATAGGTGACAAGTCAGGATTTAAATACATGAAAAAAGTGCTCATTGTCGATGATCATGAAGATATCAGGCGCATGATTGCGTTGACGTTGTCCAGTGACTATCAAATCTTTGAAGCCAGTGATGCAGACCATGCGGAAGAGATTATTCGGCGTGAGCTGCCGGATGTGGTTGTGCTGGACGTTATGATGCCAGGCAGCATGGATGGCTTTCAATTGTGCCAGGTGGTGAAGCAGAACGATGCGCTCAAGCACATCTGGGTTATTCTGGTGACCGCGCGGGGACAGGAGTCCGATCTCGAGCGCGGTGGCGAGGTGGGTGCGGATTCCTACTATGTGAAGCCCTTCAGCCCGCTCGCCCTGATCAAGGAAATTGATGAGCATACCTGAAGGCCTGTCGCCGCAGCTGAACGGGCGGTCTGGACTGCTGCTGTCAGGTTGAGCGTAATCGTGCAATGCTCACCCGGCCATGAGTCGGCGGGAACGTCGGCCCTCAGCCTGGGCGCTCGCCGTGTCCCCATCATGCAGAGTGCCGATGGCTAGAGCATTCGGGTCGTATGGATTTTGTGCTCAGGATGCGCAGCGCCTGGCGAATCCGGGATAGTCGGGAATTGGCGACAAACCCTGACTCAGTCAGGTCTGAAGCATTCCGGCGTTGCTTGGAATCGTCAGAGCTGACAACAACGCTCGATCACAGGGTTACAACGGTAGTTGCTGGCGTGTATTGGGAATAAATCGTAGCGGGGTAAATCATGGGGCGTGTTGTTGTTATCTTACTGTTATGGCTCAGTATCACGCATGTCTGGGGTCAGGACAGGGTGTATCGCTTTGGCGTGTCGCCGCAGAAATCAGCCTCGCAGTTGGCGCAGGCGTGGACGCCGTTTTTGAATTATCTGTCTGCGCACTCAGGGTTGGCGTTGCGCTTTGGCACGTCCCCTGATAGTGAGGCTTTCTCAAAACGGCTGGCTGACGGGGAATTTGATTTTTGTTTTGTTAATCCGCAGCAATACGTTTTGTTGCACGAAGATCCGGGTTATGAGGCGCTGGCGCGCGAGAAAGGGCGCCTTCTTAAAGGCTTGCTGGTGATCCACAAGGATAGCCCGATAGAGTCGATTGAGGCGCTTGATGGTGCGCAAATCGCTTTTCCCTCAACCACGTCGTTTGCCGCGAGTGTACTGCCGCAGGCCGCGCTGCGCGCGGCGGGTGTCGATTTTACGCCGCGTTATGTTGGCTCGCACGCTTCGGTGTACCTGAATGTTGCCAAGAAGATCTTCCCTGCGGGTGGCGGAATTACCCGCAGCCTCGAACTGGCGCCTGAATCGGTTCGTCAACAACTAAAGGTGTTTCTGAAAACGCCGGGTTATACCCCTCATGCCATCGCCAGTCATCCACGGATCAGTGAGGAAGATCGTGCCAAGATACGGGCAGCGATCGTGGCGCTGGAAAATGATCCTGATAGCCAGTTTATTCTCGATGCAATCGGTTTTAAGGGTATCCAGCTAGCTGTCGATGGCGATTGGGACACGTTGCGTCACCTGGCGCTTCCCGCGCCGCCCAGATAATCGACTATTTATCCCGTCTATACGCCGGTGTCGTTCCGCTCAAAAACCATTATTGGTGTAGCCTTTATCGAGGCCGTTTCGCTGACCTTGTTGCTGATTGCGATGATGGGTTTTCTGCGTGATTCGCACGAGGTTCAGGTTCAGCGTTATTCCAGGGCGACAGTGTCGAATTTTGCGTCGATGATTCAGGACTCGTTGCTGTCGATGGATCTGGCGCGCCTGCAATCATTTTCCGAAGAAGTTACGACCGAATCGAACATCGTGTATGCCAGAATCATCGACAGTGATGAGCGGAATCTGGCGCATAGTGGAACGTCTGAGATGCTCGACAGGCTATTCACTGCGGATACTTCACTGGTTGCAGTGGATGATGGCGTATTCGATATTTCAGCCGAGGTCATCGTCGCCGGGCAAAGATACGGCCGGGTCGAGATTGGTATTGCGGTGGATGAGATTCAGGCCATGTTTGGCCAGACCTTGTTATGGGGGCTGTCAATCGCCGGCGGTGAAATGCTCCTGGTTGCGCTTTTTTCGCTGGCCCTGGGTGTCTATCTGACGCGCCAGCTGGCGCACCTTAAAAAGGGGGCAGAGAAGTTGTCATCCGGGGATCTGGGCTATCAGGTGCCGGTGCGCGGAGACGATGAACTGGCCGCGACGGCTGAGGCATTTAATGTGATGTCAAGCGCGTTGCGAATTCGTGGTGAACAGTTGAGTGCTATATTTGCGCTGTCGCCGGACGGTTTTTTAAGTCTGGACAGCGATGATAGCGTTCGCATGGTCAACCCAAGTCTGTGCAGTATGTTGGGCATAGCGGCGGAAACCCTGCTCGGTAAAAAGGCTTCTCAGCTGGAAACCCTGTTGCGCGACATGAGCTCCCCGGCGCAGCCGTTTGAAAGCATCTCCCGCGTGCTGGAACTCTCCGGCGATCAGGCGTCACCAAAGACTGGTCGATGTATCTTCGAGACGGCGCTGATGCCGAAGCGAAGCCTGCAGGTTCTGGCTCGTCGGGGCAATGGTTCCGAGGTGGCGCTGTTACTGCATTTTCGCGATATCTCGCATGAGCGTCAGGTCGATCGAATGAAGAGCGAGTTTTTATCCACCGCCGCCCATGAATTGCGCACGCCAATGTCGAGTATTTTTGGTTTTTCCGAGGTGTTGCTGCATACACAGCAGACACCTGAGCAGCAGCGCGAGATTCTTGGCATCATCCACAAACAGTCGGCATTGCTGGTGCGCATTGTGAATGATCTGCTGGATCTGTCGCGTATCGAAGCCTTTGCCGGAAAGGGCTTGAGCCTGACCGAGACATCTCTTCAGCAGGTTGTGCATGAAAGCATCGGCGGGTTTCCGCCGCAACAGCAGCCGCGCATCAAAGTGAGCTTCGATGGCGATGATAGATTGATCATCGCGGACGTTGACAAATTGCAGCAGGCGTTGACTAATCTGGTCTCCAATGCGTGCAAATATTCCAAAAACGATCAGCCGGTATTTGTGCGTACCGCCAGTCGGCAGCACTCAGGAGTGGTATGGGTTGGCGTGGAGGTTGTGGACCAGGGAGTCGGCATGTCCGACGAGGAGATGAAGCATTGTTTCGATCGCTTTTGGCGTGCTGACCGCAGCGGCCACTTTCCAGGAACGGGTCTTGGACTGAGTCTGGTCAAGGAGATCGTTGAGCTGCATGATGGACAGATCGAGTTGTTCAGTCGACCCGGCGAGGGCACCCGCGTGACCATGTGGTTCAGGTCGACTGTGTAAAATTAATTCAAACAATTTAATCCAGCCTAATTGCCTTGCGGCGCTGTTCCGGAGTTTTGTCTTCGTTTTCTTGGCTGGCTTTGCCCTTACCTCGTTTGGCCTGCGTCACATCGATACGATGTTTGCTGTTCGGTGCGAATACACCGTGAAACCTTGTCAGGTTCACTCTTGGCTTCGGAACCAGGGCGGCCAGCTTGGCAATGACAAATCGGCAGGAAAGCCGATTTGCACGACCAGTGTCGCCCGAAGGGTGGAGCACAAGGATGTGCGACATGAGCTCCAGCGGCTCAAAGATGACGTGGGTAGTGCCGTCGTTGTAGGGCGTCTTGAGCCTGTATCGGATATTCCCTGATGATGTCAGTGACAGCCGTTTCTCTGATACCGCTGGTCTCGTAATGTAACGGCACAGGCGCTCGAGCTTCTGGCGCTCCCAGGCTTGTGCCGCGACCCCGGCATGCAGACTGAATCCGGATTCTTTCGCCACTTGTCCAAACCGGTCATCCTCTTCCCAGGCCGGGATTGTCTGCAGCGTGAATACCTTGCGCCCCTGCTGTGGCCCCACGGCAATGCGATAGCTGACCGAGCACCCCAATACTTGTTGCATGGGGTCTTCATCCGCATCATCCAGATTCAGGTAACTGTTTTCGGCTCTGGCTCCTGCTTCGCCCTACCTCCTGCATCCCTGCAGTCGTCTTCATCGCGCTCGAGGATTCCCTCCCGCTCCAGACAAATTCGCCAGGAGCGAATTTGGGCGCACATTGTGCGCCCGACAGGGGCGGGCCATGGATGGTACGCATCTAACCCGGTAACCCGGTGGCTGATGGTGTGTACCAGCTCTTTCAGTTCCTGCTGTTCCGGGCCGTTGGTTCGCTGAAACCGTGTTCGACCGTGTTTGGTTTCCGTGTAAACCCCATCCAGGAATAGCATGTGGGCCGTTCCTGCGCATCCATGCGCCCACGGCATTAGTGATTCCATTCGCGTCAAGTGCACATTGAGATTCAGCGCACTGCCGAACCGCTGGATCAGCGTCACCGCACCGGTCTGCGCGGTCTTTCGTGTGAATCCCGACTTCTGAAGCAGATGGGATGATATGGCCCGGTACACGATCCCCAGCACCCGACCCATCAACTCCGGGCGGCTGGCAAACAGAAACCGCAATTGAAACGGAAAGCTTAGCACCCATTGGCGTATGGGTTGTTCAGGCAAAACCTCATCGACAAGCAGTGCGGCGCTCTCCGCCATACGTCGAGCACCGCAGCTTGGACATATACCGCGCCGCTTGCAACTGAACGCGACCAGGTGTTCATGACGGCATTGGGTGCATTGCACGCGCAGGAATCCATGTTCCAGCCGGCCACACTTGAGATACTCCGAGAATTCCTGTTGAACATGGATGGGTAGGAATTTGCCTTGTGTCGCCATGACATCCCTGAACGTCGGGTAGTGCTGCTCTACAATCTGGTAAAGAAGTGTCTGTTCCGGTCGGTGGCGTTGGTATGGCGGGCTGGGTGTTGACCGGTCCTTGATCGCTGCATGATGCATGTGACTCTCCTTTCCGTGGAGAGACGAATGTTCTCATAATGTTCTCTATCTGTATAGCGCATAGATCAATTCCTTAAACGACCGGTTATGGCACATCAGTGGCAATCCTATTTCCCTGAATGCCAGCGATTGGGGTAGCAATTACAGGTAATCCGCCTATTCCTAGGCAGATATTCCTGTGCAAATCTGGCTGATGGAATCGGTGGGTTGGGCAGGAACCGTCTGATTTGTGTAAATGAGGAGAAATTGCGCTTATTTTCGCGCGTCCACGAGGCTGGACGATGGTATCCAGTCGATGATTCCTTTATCCGCCGTACAAATCCGCGCGCCCAGATTTAGTGTGGTTGCGGTAATGATCCGATCCGCCGGATCGCCATGGAAATCCTCCAAGTGAGCAGCTTGGACGCCGATTTCACCATCCACAACGACTTCATGAAGGCCGTTGGAAAGCAGGTCGGTACGCCAGTTCTCCACGGTTTGACGCATATTCAACCGGCCTTTGATCTCCAGCATGGCGATTTCCCAGAACGAGATTGCGCTGACGGCCAGTGTTTGTTGCTGTAGGTGCTCATTGATGATCTTTCGGGACGTCTCGCCCAGTCGTTCACTGCCTTCGGTCAGCCAAACCAGGGCATGGGTGTCCAGTATCAGCATTCGTCGGCGTCCCACTTCATTCCCGTTGGCGTAATCAAGTCGTCCTTGCTGGACAGGATATCCCGGGAAAATCCAAAAAGTGAGTGGACGGGCTTACGGTATGGCACCAGGCGGGATACCGGAACGCCATTTTTGGTGATAATGACTTCTTCACCCGATTCATTCACTTCGTCCATGATGTGAAGACACTTTGCCTTGAACTCGGATGCCTTGATGGTATGCATGCTATATCCTCATCGTTAAACCATGGTCATGATTATAGTCACCATGGCTCTAAAGACAATATCTCCAGATAAGCCAGTTCACCGAAGGTTGAGAGATCGCCCCGGGAACGTCCTACGTTCCCGGGATCGATTTTGGTGAAACGATTCAGAAGGCGCTGTGATCCGATGTTTTTCCACTTTTTCTGTGGATAAGTCTGTGCAAACAATCTTGATATCGCTCTCCAAAACCCGCCATTGTTAACTGAGAGTTAAATTGGACATTTTCTGAGCAAGCTCACCAACCTAGTGTAGCGTCCTAAACTGCATTCTGAAATGCGACATTCTGACGAGCGCGGTT
>CALCSG010000093.1 GCA_937894085.1 uncultured Gammaproteobacteria bacterium
AAAATAATGGGCGTTTTAAAAACATCCCAACCAGCCTGAATAACTACAATCGAAATCAATCCGGCAGTCAGTGGTAATAAGCTGAAAGGCATTTTGTAACGCAGGTAATAAAGCAGGCAGGTAAAGCTGAGAATTGCCAGGCCGAAAGTCGTAGCCTGCTGGTGATTAAAGTCGATTGCTTTATTCACAAAAAATAAAATAGCCATTAAAATGGCAATGCCGGGTAAGGCCAGTTTTCTGACTCTGACCAGCCATTCAGAAATAAGCACAAATCCCGCAACAGGAATAAAATAAAGATACCCCGAGAGCTCGGCCATATTAATAGCCAGTACCAGTAATACAATGCCAATCGAAATAAAGGCATCACCGAAACTGCGTATGAATTTCAGTGGTTCTTCCTGTTCACTGACAATGTCTGGTAAATCCTGTTGCCTGATAAACTGATATAAAGGATCAACCTGATTTTCTGTTAAAAGATTTTGGTCAACTGCTTTATAAAGTAAAGATTTTGAAATCATAAATTTGGAATTAAAGATAATCTAAAAAATTAAACTAAAACATGATACCAGTCATAACTAACGATCTAAAACTTAACTTAATTTAGAGTTGACAGGTTACACTGTGCAGTAGTTATATAGGCATAGATATATATTATATGAAACAGTTTTCATTGGATTAAAAATGTAACATAATTGACACTTGCAAAGTTTAAAGTTGCAACTTTTACATAATCAGGAGAAAAATAATGAAATTTACAGGAATACTAACCGCAGCAGCAATATTAGTGGCGACCTCCGGGCCTGCCCTTTCAGCGGAAACACTTAAAATTTTAACCTGGACAGGATATGCACCAAAAGCATTAATCGAAAAATTTGAACAACAAACCGGCATCAAGGTAGAGCCTACTTATTCCAACAATGAAGAAATGATCGCTAAATTGAGGGCCACTCGAGGCAGTGGTTTTGATTTGATTCAACCCTCTCAGGACCGAATTTCTTCAGTGCAGGAAAAATATAATATTTATCAACCGATTGATTATTCTAAAATTGAATCAAATCAAATTATTACTTCCATGCTCAAAGCAGTACAGAAAAATACGCTGGTTAATGGTGAATCCTATGCGGTTCCTTTTTGCTATGGAACATCCGGACTGGTAGTCAATAAAAAAGCAGCTCCAAATGCCAAAGATTATGACGCTTTAATGGACGTTAACTATAAGGGACGAATCAGTTATCGTTTAAAACGTCCTACGCTTATAGCTTTAGCTTTTTCCAAGGGTGATGATCCTTTCGCTAAATATTCTGATGTAGATGCTTACACTAAATTAATGGAAGGTATTGGTGAAGATCTTATCGCGACTAAGGGACTGGTAAAAAATTACTATGCCAATGGCGATGCTCTGCTGGAGTTAATGCGTAGTGGCGAAGTCAATGTAGCCCTGGCCTGGGATAATGGTGGCTGGAAACTACACGATGAAAATCCTGATATCGATTTCGTGGCTCCAGCAAGTGGCGCTTTAGGATGGATCGACACTTTTGCAATTCCTTCTAAAGCAAAGAATGTTGACGCAGCTTATAAATGGATTAATTTCATGCTTAAGGCTGAAAACGCAGCTTATTTCACTAATCAGGAAAAATACGGAACGGCTTCTAAAGGTGCAGATGCATTCCTTGAGGAAAAAATCCGTAATAATTTTTCACGCTCATTTACAGCGGCAGATATCGATAAAATAAACTGGTATCCACCAGTTCCAGCTAAACTGGAATCTATCGAAGGCAAAATTCTGGATAAAGTAAAAGCGTCCAACTAATCATTAACCTAGTAAATTCCTGATCAGGGGACTGTATGTATGCCAAATGACCTGGAAGTCGAAAATCTGGTCAGGAATTTCGCCGCATTTAGAGCGGTGGACAATGTAAATTTTGAGGTGGAACAGGGAAGTTTCTTTTCAATTCTGGGGCCGTCTGGATGTGGAAAAACAACCCTGCTCAGGATGATCGCCGGGTTCCTCGAACCGAACAGTGGCGATATTCGTATTCGAAATGAATCGGTATTGGGTGTACCCCCCAATCTCAGACCGGTCAACCTTATTTTCCAGCATTTATCATTATTCCCAATGATGGATGTTAAAGAAAACATTTCATTCGGTTTAAAACGACGCAAGATTGCTCAGCCTGAAGTCGATAAAAAGGTGAATTCCATACTGCAGCGTGTAGGTCTTCCCGACTATGGCACAAAAAAAATCAACCAGTTATCCGGTGGGCAGAAACAACGTGTCGCTATTGCGCGGGCACTGGTGCTCGAACCTTCAATTTTATTACTGGATGAACCATTAGGAGCGTTAGATTTAAAACTGCGAGAGCAGATGAAGATCGAACTTAAAAAATTACAGCAGGACGTCGGAACAACATTTGTCTACATCACTCATGATCAATCTGAAGCGCTGGTGATGAGCGATCAGGTGGCAGTCATGAATAAGGGTGCTTTTGAGCAAATCGATACGCCTAAAAATTTATATACTCACCCCGGAACCGGGTTTATTGCCAGTTTTATCGGTGAAAATAATGAGTTTGATGCACAGGTAACATCGACCGACCCTTTTAAGGTTAAGCTCGACCTGGGGCATGAATATTTCGCCCGGGCGATGACTCCTCTAGCTGAGGGTGCAAATTGCAAACTGTATATTCGTCCTGAGTCTATCGTTATCAATCCTCCGACGGATGAAAAAATAAATACATTCAAAGTGGTGGTCAAAAATGTGCTATTTGATGGCGCAAATACCAAACTACTCGCACTCATCGAAAATACCTCCCGTGAAATTATGACCGCGTTACCACAGGACAAACGCTTCGATTACATTAAACCTGGCGACAAACTGGATGTGGGTGTGTTTATTGATGCCTGCACCTGTTATTAATTAGTCATGGCTGGCCGTCTAACACTCTATATTTTCCTGGCTCCGGTTTTACTGTGGCTTTTTTTACTGATTGTTCTGCCTCACATTGATCTGTTTTTCATTTCTCTGCAGGCTGAAAATGATATGGGTGACATGGTCTGGTCTCTGTCTAATTATGAAGCCTTTTTCACCGAAAAAATTTACTGGCTGACATTTCTAAGAACCGCTGTATATGCTATTTTGACAACTATTTTAACGTTCTTAATCACCTTCCCTATTGCATTTTATATCACTAAAGTTGTATCGCTAAGAGTAAGTGGTTTTTTCACTATTTTATTACTGGTTCCTTTCTGGGTCAGTGAACTGGTCAGAATTTATGGCTGGATGATCCTGCTACGTGAAAGTGGGGTATTCAATCATTACCTGATGCAACTCGGCCTTATTGATAAACCGATAGAAATGTTATACAACGATATCAGTATGATCATGGGCCTGGTCTACACATCAATGTTATTCATGGTGGTACCTCTCATTTCTTCACTGGAAGGTCTTGATGATGGTCTTATCGAAGCGGCCTATGACCTGGGTGCCAGCAAAATTGTCATTATCTGGAAGATAGTTATTCCTTACATCATGCCTGGTATCACTTCCGGTTCTATAGTTGTATTTATGTTAACACTGGGTAATTATTTGACCCCTAATTTAATGGGCGGCAAAAACTCCCTGTGGTTTACCGAACAAATTTATAACCAGTTCATAGCAAGTTTTAACTGGAATCAGGGTGCCGCATTCGGTTTTCTATTACTCATTTTATCCACCCTGATTATCTGGATTGGACTTAAGGTCACTCGTCAAAATCTTTCGAGGGCACTCAGTTGATCAGATCCTTACCCACCGGTAGATTTTATCGTTTCGGTTACACAGCCTATGTGTCGCTATTTTATTTATTTCTTTTCTCACCACTGGTAATAACCTGCATTCTGGCCTTTAACGACTCTAACTTTCCCGGATTACCGTGGGAAGGTTTTACACTTGACTGGTTTTTTGCTGATGAAGAACACCGTACCGGTATTTTTCATGATGATCGAAATCTGAACGCTACATGGATCAGTTTACAAACTGCCGTTGCGGTCGCTTTTCTATCTTTAATAATAGGTACTATGGCTGCTTTTCTTTTTGAGCAGGAACAGTTTCGATTTAAGCAGGCTTTATTTTTTCTGGCTTTGACTCCACTGGTTATTCCCGGGGTGATTCTGGGTATTTCCTTATTGCTTGCCAGTAATAGTGCCGGTTTATTTTTTGAGAATAATCTTGGAATTGACTTTGAAATTCTTCGTCCCAGCTTCGGGTTGGTTGTATTAGGTCAAATGTCTTTTATTTCGACCTTTGTTATGCTGGTTGTATCAGCACGTTTGAAAAAATTTGATACTTCACTCGAAGATGCAGCGCTTAACCTTGGTGCAACCAGACCACAGGTAATTCGCTATATCACTATTCCCTATTTAAAACCCGCATTAATCGGAGCAGGTTCAGTGGCATTTTTAATGAGTTTTGAAAACTTTAACACCACACTGTTTCTGGTTGGCTCCGACACAACCCTGCCGATTTCTCTTTATCTTCAAGTCAGAGATGGCAGCACCCCGTTAATCAATGCTATTTCATTCGTGCTCATTATTTCTACTTCAGTTCTGGCATTAGTAAATCTGTTAGTAAGTCAGAAGAAAATAGATTAATTTATTAGTAATTTGTAGCTGAGTGCTATTCTTGAATATATGAAGTATCAGGTTATCACCGAAATACCAGGTACAGGTCCAGAATTAATTTTCCAGTAAATGCAGCTCTAATATAACTACTATGTAATACATGTTAATACGTATATACATAATCAGCACAATCAATTAAAGTATTTTCAATTATAAGAAACTAATATATTTCTATTCTTCATGAGTAGACAAGTCCGCAACTCGTCACATTTATCAAATAGTTAAACACTTAGTTTAGATAACTTTAACCAAGTATCTAAATCTACACATTCTGTGTTAAAAGTTCGTGCAGTTCAATATTGAGATCCACCAAGAGGTGAGAATATGAGATTTTCTAAAGTACTAGTAAACTTTTCCCTGTTTATTGGCTTTACCACCTTAGCTGCCTGCGGCGGCGGTGATAGTGGTGAAGGTAACGATGTACCACCGCTAACGGCCAATCTCTCTGCCAAAGCTCTTGATATTATAACACTCGATCCAAGAATCGGTTACCCACTTAAAGTTTCCGTATCTATTGATGCTGTCGAGGCTAAGCAGGATGTGGGGCTAGCATTTTTTGTTGTAGACAAAGATAGACCCATAGTCCGCCAGATAGCACTGGGAACAGGCTCAATAAGTCAGGTAACTGCTGGAACCGGTACTTATGATGTAGATCTCGATATCCCTTCTAACGTGGAAACACCCGGTGACTACTTTATAGGGGTGGTCGTTGATGCCGCTAATATAGTCGCTGAAACAAATGAAGCAGATAATGATGCGTCAACTGTTGCATCGCTCTCGATAGATCCTGTTCCTAATCTTTTTATCGAAAATATGGAGGCTGATCGCACAGCTATTGAGCTGCAGGAAAACATCACATACGATGAACAGACTGCGGCAGGGTTGGGCGTTATAAACTCCGATGCTGGCGCCACCTTAACCTGGGGTGTTAAAGGTACCGAAGTGCCGATAGAAGTAGAAACATATGCGGTACTGAGACTGACCAGAACTGCCCCATCAGGTGCAACCCGACTCGATCAGTCTCGCGATGCGATTACTATTGCTCCGACGCCCGTCGGTGCTGATACCAGCAACTCCCATGATGTACCTTTGTATCTCTGGAACAGTGAAGAGGTACGCTATATGAATGCTTATGGCAGGGATACCTCAATTATCTGTATCCCAGATTTTAGCAATCCCTGTGCTCCCACGCTTCCTATAGAATATCTCCCCGTTGGTCCTATCGGAGAGATGTTAGTACCCTCTGGAGTTAGTGGAGAGCCAGATGTTCCGGTAACCGAATTTGATCGAAAATCCGCGCATCTGGATTTTTACTTTCCAGGCAAATTAGCTCAGGAAATTGGTATTGCTGCCAGAGGAAACTTCGTACCATTTGGTGCTATAGTGCCTCCACCAGATCTATCTCAGGCAGATATTCAGTCGCTGCGCAGTTTTATGCCCAGCGGATTACCTCAGGAAGTAACCGCAGCCTTTTGTGTAACAATACGCCCTGTCGACACAACTATCGTTGAAGACAGTGTGGTTGACAATGATATTTGTACACCGGTAGCCTTACTTCTGCCTGCGTTACCGCCATTGCCACCAGTACCAGTAATTCCTCCTACCCCACCGCTATTAACAACCCCGACAAACCCGGTGGCGTTCGAGCAGCTTTACCGCAATGCATGGGGCGGTTCTTTTTTCGGATTCGGGATGAATTTTAGTGCCTCTGCTACTGCCGATAATCGTGGAGCGATCATCAATGGACAAGGCTCAATACCCGCTCAGGTGTTCGGTCAGAATATTGAATTTATCAAGATTGAGGGTAGAGCTCAGGTACTTCCTATTTCAATAAGAGATAATCCTCCTACGGGTCAAAGTCCGGGATTTAGCCTGGCGTTAAGCCATCAACGTGTGATACTAAGATCTATCGAAGTGACCTCAGGGTCCGTAGGGCCACTAGAGATCTCTTTTTCGAAAGACGTGTTTGGCATAGAGAAAACGATTACTGTCGGACCGGTGCCAGTTAAACTGGCAGCCTCTCTGAGTGGCAATCTGGGTGTCAAGTACACGATTAGTATTAATCAGGATATCGATGGAGACCCGACTGGCGAAGGTATTAATTTTGTCACTACGCCATTTGCCAATGCAGAACTCAGCGCTTCCGCTGCAGTTACGGTATTTCTTGCGGATGTGGGTATAGAAGGTGTACTGACTCTGTTTGAAGAGGAGTTCAATATCATCGCCGGTGCCTCTATTAATGTACTGGACTCCCGACACACTAGTGATTTCACTTCTGAAATAAAGATCGTGCCAAGACTACGAGTCATTAATGTTCTGACAGGGGCGAAAGGTGCTTTGAACGTCTTTGTTAGTGTTGAGGTTCCTACGTTCACCGAATGCAGCTGGGGCTTTTTCACCGGGATTTGTCCAGGCTTTGCCGAGCTCAAATACCCCTATAACCTTGCCAGTTATACCGCATGGCAAAAATCAGACGTGCTGTTTGATCAAAGCTTCATCATTCATGTGCTTAGCGTTCCTAACGAGCCGGTGGCCTATTTTAAATGAAGTTGAACAATATAAAATGGCTGACAGGAATGTCAGCCATTGTGCTATTGATTATAGGGACAATATTATTGTCAGGGCGTTCGACTGAAGAATCGACAGAACTAACTCCCGCTAGTGAGAAGTCTACAACTGTTGCCAATAATCTCCAGTGGCGAGCTGGTCGTTCTCAGACATATGATGTTGTGGTAGATTCTTCATTTATAATGACTATGCCCGGTGCCACTAGCGGGCAGGAAATTTCGGTAAATATCGACGCTATACTCGACTATCAAACCCTTGAAGTTAAGGTAAATAATGTGATTGTCGGGATGCGTTTTTCCAGTATGGAAATGAAGATTTCAGGGGTTACCGAAGAGGCCGTAAATGATGCGCTCACTCAGCCATTTCGAGTACATATTGCTCCTAATGGCTTGCCTCAGTCGTTTGAATTTCCAGCCGC
This sequence comes from uncultured Gammaproteobacteria bacterium, assembly GCA_937894085.1. GTDB lineage: Bacteria > Pseudomonadota > Gammaproteobacteria > JACNJF01. Next base: position 7,646 of record CALCSG010000093.1, read on the forward strand.
AGTACCAGCTGAGCATCGGGAAATCATAGAAAATTTTGTTCGTATGTTTCAGCTTGTCATCGAGGATGGAAAGAGCTGGGTGGTACAGGAAACAAACTCATCAGGTGACTATGAGGCTGCTTACACTCGAAATTCACCTACTATACTGTTGAAGAAAAAACAGCGTTTCCTCAGTTCATCGTCTTCGTTATCAGCCACCGTACCGGTTGTGGAGTCTAATGAGACTATTCGTATTGATGACAATAACGACTGGATTGCTGATATGAAAATAGATGAAACTGTCAGCAGCAAAGATCAGAATGGGCCTTCTGTTGTTGTAACCAATAAGGCCAGTCTTAAGCTAGGCGACACTAAAACCGCTACCTCCAGAGCTAGCTGGGATTTTGTCAGCAGCATGGAATCGACTGCTAACACACGGATCGCAAATGCTAAGCCAGCAATTTCGAGAGAAGAAGCAGAACGCAGAATACTGGCAGATATCGATAAACTGGAAAAAGTGAAAGATGGTCGAAGTATATTGATTCATAGCCTGAGGGATCTGTTACTGGCTAATGATGAAATGCCCTTTGTGCTGCTTGAGTATATGAAAACTGAGCAGTTATCAGATCGCACAAGAGCTGATCTCTATCTGGCCTTTGAACTGGCCGGAAGTCCTCAGGCTCAGGCTGCACTAACCTCAGTTTTCACCGACCAAAACTGGTCTTTTGTAGATAGTATGCGCGCCATTGTTGCGCTAGGCGGTGTCGCTAAACCGACAGATGATACGATTTCTGCGCTTTGGGATACGGCTTACAGTTCAGCTGCAGGCACTGAACGTGATGAACTGCCGGGTACTGCCGCACTGGCTTTGGGAAGCCTGGGACGCAATATGAACAAGGAACAGGATGAAAATTATATCTCCCTGCGTTCAGGCTTAATTAACGGTGCATCCGGTGCTGCTGATACACACCAGCGAGCGGTCTATTTACATGCACTTGGCAACACCGGCGACCCGGATCCAACGATACGTAATAATATTACTCCTTTCCTCAATGACTCTGCACCAGAGGTTCGCTCTGCTGCCGCTAAGACCCTTGGCCGATTAGGATCAGCTGAGGTAGCTGAACAACTACTGCAGAGCTTTGAGCAGGAACAGAGCGATGTAGTCCGTAGTTCAATTACCGAAGCGCTTTCAAGTTGGGAGACCCCCACACAAGTGGCAGTTACAACAATTAAGGAAGCCATTGGTAATGAGCGTGACGAAAACGTGCGCTATAACATGGCTGTATTATTAGGTAATAGCATGAATAAATTTCCTGAAAACCGCAAGGTACTTGAAAAATTGCTGGCAGCAGAACAATCCAAACGAATACGCCAGCAAGTTGCTGAAATGCTTTTTAAGCCTCAGTAAGATTGCTAGAGTAGTTCCCTGTATTGAGCGCATATATGCGAGCAGTAAAGGATACTACACTAGATTATTCATCTGGTTGAATAATAGTAATAAACTGGTTGGCAGCAACATGTCCAATTCGATGCTTAATACAATCAGGCCTTGGCCATATAATTTCAATGTGATCAATCTCAGTAGCATCGGCCAGACCGAAATGAAGTTCAGCAGGACTACCAGAAAGAAAAGAACCTCCTGCTCTTACCTCCTGTAACTGGGTAATACCATTGGCAGTCACATACACTTTTGCACCGACTGCCTGGGTATTTTTATTAAGCCCCTTAAGACGAATATTGATAAAGTTTGTGTCCTTTAAAGACCGCGCATTGTTGTTATATAGAATCGGCGCACCAGAGTTATTGCTGACAAAAATATCAACATCACCATCGCGATCATAGTCGAAGCAAATTACTGCTCTGCCCTGCTCATTATCGGTTATACCCCAATTCAATGCCTGGTCCGTAAAATTGCCGTGCTGATTGGAAATATAAAGTCGACTCACTGTGTGATTAAATGGGCCAATGTTGGAAAACAGCTGATCTGTAATAATGGGAGCATCATTGAATTTTTTCTGGTCTCTCAACAGACCTGAATTATTGGCATGGTTCAATAAATACTGTTTTACTTTTGCTGAAAAACCAAAGCCATTTGCATGAAATATGTCAGGCCAGCCATCATTGTTAAAATCGGCAAAACAACTGCCCCAACCCCAGTAACCTTTTTGTATTCCAGCCTGCTCACTAATGTCGGAAAAAATGCCCACATTATTTTGATACAGGCGGTTGCCAGAAAGCCCCCAGTTACGGTCTTCTGGAGGCGTTTTACGGGGATCCCAGATACTGCTCACAAACCAGTCCAGATCTCCATCGTTGTCGACGTCAATCACGGCAGCTCCCATACCATTTTCATCGCTGATTTGACTGAGTTGTGTTTTTTTATTGAAACTGGCATTGCCCTGATTGATAAAAACCTGGCTGTCTTCAAAATCCGCTGTCATTAAAATATCAGGGTAGCCATCGTTATTGGCATCGGAAAATATACCGGTAAAGGTCAGGTCTTTACTGCCACGAATGTTTTTAAGCCTCGCCTGACGATCAACGGCTGTAAGTGTGACACCCTCTTCATTTCTCCAGAGGTGCTGAGTGTTGGGTGGAGAGAGTTGCCAGTGGCTGGAAAGAACATCCAGGTCGCCATCACTATCATAATCAGCAAAGGCGTATGACCAGGTTGCCACCGTGGCTGTTAAACTCATTTCGGGCCATAGGCTAAATGTTTTCTGCTGATCATTCTGATAGCTGGTGGTGGCTATTAAAGCCCTGTTTTTTGTGCTGGGAGTTATTGGATCCAGTTTGGGATGCGACATATTACTGGTGAATAAATCAAGGTCACCGTCACCATCTATATCAACAAAGCTCGCACCGTTAGTTAATTCTCGTTGCTGAATATTCCAGGCTTCAGCTTTATCAGTGAAAGTACCATCCGCATTGTTGATATAGAGCGCATCAATTGATTCAGATCCCGTGACATAATAAATATCATTAAAACAGTCACCATTGATATCCCCGGCTGCAGCGCCTCCGCTGAAGTTAAGACGCTGCATATTTTTAATATTATAAATATCAGGCGCTATGGAATGAGAAGCATGTATACCACTAGAGTTAGTTACGTTGCTAAACTGAAAATGTTGTGGTGCTGATTCAGCTACCAGCTTGTGGTGGTTTAATTTTATGTCGGTATTACACTGCTTTTCGATGCTAGGGATTATCTTACCGGACTTTGGCCCGGATATTGTGTTTTGTTGCATTGTAACTGTCTTGAATTTTAGCGCTTTTGGTGGTGGCGCTGCAGATAATGATGGCTCTGAAAATTCTGCAACCAGTCGCATAATGTCAGGACTTTCTTCATTGCTGTCGGGTATCCACTGCTGTAAACAGGATGTAGATTCCAGGCAAGGATCTGTCAGTGCAGTTAAAAACTCTATCAGGTTTGAAAGCTCATCGTCGTTTACCTGGATACCTTCTGCTAATAGACTTAGTTTTTCCTGTTGAGCAATTTTTAGCTTTTCAAGCGACTTCCTTGTTAATTGACGGGCATTATTATATACGGAGGCGGTATATCTTAGTTGCGGGTTTTCATTAAATGAAAAGTTATAGTTATGTATGGCTTTGTCTGGATCAATGTGATGTAAAATAATATTTTTTAAATCTACGTAAGCGCCTGTGTGACCATAAGGAGCAGTATGTTCTATATTTAGTAAAGAAGGGGTACGAAAACCGTATCGATCCTCTTCTCGCTGGCTGACGCCACGACGGCCAAAATCCTGCTGGTTGGCGCGTTTACCCCGGCCAAATTGTATCATCGCGATATTGTGGTATTTCTCATCGGTAAAAGTGGGAGGCTGATGGCAGGCCACACAACCTGCACCGCCCTCTTCTGCCGGCTTGAAAAAAAGCAGTGCGCCCTGCTTTTGTTTCTCGCTTAATGCTGATTTATCACCTTTGACATATTTATACCAATTGTTATTAATCAGCAGTTGTGAACGCTGGTAAGCTGCTAACGCATTCTGTATGTTCTCAAAAGTAATAAGATCTGTCTGAGTTGCAGTTGGTTGCTTGAAGGCTAAACGAAAAAGTTGTAGCCATTTATTGTGGCTTAGCTCAAAATTTTGACCATTAAGCCTTTGTACGATGGCCTGGCGAACATCGTCATTGGTTTTGCCCTGTGCAAAAGAATAACCTCTCATTTCTTCGTTGGATGTAACCGGGAATCGAGTTTGAGTGGCCAGTAAGCTGGTGCCCGCAGCAGTATCGACCTGAGCAAAACGGCTATCAGGACTTCTATAAACAGGCTGTAGCTTATTATTGTGACCTTGTGAATCTACAAAAACACGCCCATCAGCGAACAGGGCTTGCTGGTATAACACGCTATTAAAAGTGGTTGGAGAATGTCTTGCCACATTAGGTGCACCGTCAGCCTTCGGGTCTTCAGATTGCTGCCAGTCATGCCAGCGACCGGGACCTAACAATTCCGCTCTATAGGCAGCCTCGCCAACAGGTAAGCTGAGTTTATCACCACCAGCCAGTAGAGGATGGTGACAGCTTGCACAGGCAACATCAAAATTACCACTGAGTGATTTGCTGAAAAAAAGCTCCATACCTAGTTTTTCAAGAGCCTTGTCACGTTGGCTGTTTACAGCATCGATATCTGGGATGAGTCGATTGATCGTATAATTAGAGAGTTCCCGTTGCAAAGCACTTTCTGTGTTATCTGGCGAAGTTATGCCACCGGGGTTGTCGCAGGACGAGACTAACAGGCAAACTAAAATTATTAAAGAATACAGTTTTAAAATAGGCACGAGAATTCATGTTGCAGGTGCAACCACTGATTTAATTCACAAGAGTATTGGATTTGGTGTTTTATATCCAAGTGTTTCTATTGTCGTTCTGATATTCAGGCGAGATACCCCAGGTCTTAGACTCTCCGTAAGCCGTCATACAATAGCAGGTGGAGTAGATGCAAGTTGCTCAAAAAACCAGAGCAACCACTTGATATAAGCCTCTTCCGTCCGGATGGTAATGATGGCAACGGAGAACCTCTCCAGGAATCAATCCATCAGACCAGATAGGCTTCAGATGCAGTTACATTGAAATAGTTCGTAGTGTTCCCATTGAAACTTTCAACAATAATTGATGCGCTGTAAAGCCTGTTTGGCCAGACAGTATATCTATTTTCCTACATTTCAGATCAGGTTTAACAGCGGTAAAGCAACCAAATATTAAATTCTTTATAAATAAAGATCACCTTATATGTTTACAATGTTTTAAAGAAACGATCCTTTCTCGGCAGGTAATAATTATCATAATTTAAAGACAGCACGACATTTCGGGATCGTCCTACAATTTCTGCACGAGGCACCAGGCCAATCACTCTAGAGTCTGCGCTTCGGTCCCGGTTATCACCGAGTGCCAGGTAAAATCCTGATGGTATGTTAACGGGTTCAAAGCTGGCAAACCTGCCATCAGATTCATGGTGTATACGAACACTATGTTCCAACCCTAACAGGTTTTCTGTTACGTCCAAAAACTCAGGTGTTGCTGAATCAACCGAATAAGTTAGTGGTTTTTGATTGATTAAAACTACATTATTTAACATGGAAACAGTATCTCCAGGTACACCAACAACTCTTTTAACAAGACGTTTATCCGATTTTTCAGAATCAAAGATAATGATATCTCCACTTTGCGGATTTGACAGTTGCAGCAATGAAATATGAGAAAATGGAACTCTCAGGTCATAAGCCATCTTGTTTACGAAAATTCTATCCCCTTCCAGGATAGTAGGTTTCATTGAACCTGTCGGAACCGTGTTCCAGTCAGCTATAACACTACGAAACACAAACATTAACAATATAAATAGAAAGAACGATTTATTGTTCTTCCAGAAACGCGATAAGGATTGATTCAACTGACTGTCTCCTGCTATCTTAAACATGGTGAATAATTTTTTATGTCCATTCCATAAGACTAAAAGAATTTTTAATAATTCAATTTAACAACTAAAAGCAGGTCAATCCAATGATAAAACGTCGCATTTTTAGTATCTCAGGAATCATTTCTTTAGTTATGCTACTGACATTTCAACAACCAGCTACCGCTGGCATGGTTGGAACTTTAAGTTTACAACCTGAATATCAACTCCAGTCAGATTTGCTAACCCTTCGACAGAACATACAAAACCAGTTAGTCGAACTCGGGGTAGAACCACAACAGGCAAAAATACGAGTTGTGAATATGAGCGATACTCAAATAAACGAGATTTCTCAGCGTATAAAGGAAATACCTGCAGGAGCCAGTTTTGGCGGTATTGTGCTCACTGTCTTTATCATCTTCGTAATTACAGATGTAATAGGAGCCACGGATATATTCCCATTCATACATCCAGTTAAATAACTTAACAGATATGCCTGTGCGCAAATCCGGCCATAAATTGATGGTCGGGTTAGTATTAATATTTATATTACCAGCCTGTTCATCCATTCCACAAACCATTCAACTAAGTAAATCAGCACCCCTGATTCCACCGGTAAAAGAGTTAGCATCGGTACCATTCTATGCTCAGCGTGACTATCAATGTGGTCCTGCTGCCTTAGCAACGATTATTAATTTTTATAACCAACAAACAACGGTAGAAGAGCTAATTCCCCTGGTTTATATCCCGCAATTAAAGGGATCATTACAGGTAGAAATGATCGCTGCCTCCAGACGTTTTAACCGTCTTGCGATATTACAGGATGGTCAACTTGAATCTATTTTAAAAGAAGTTGCCGGTGGCAACCCTGTGCTGGTCATGCAAAACCTGGGATTTGAATCTTATCCGTTCTGGCACTATGCGGTGGTGGTTGGCTATGACCTTAAAAAGCAGCAAATCATTTTACGATCTGGTGAAATTAAACGTCACATACGACCATTTTCTGTTTTTGAAAGAACCTGGAAACGATCAGGATTCTGGTCAGTCGTGATGGTTCCGCCGGGTCTCATGCCCGTTACGGCAACTGAAGTAAACTATACCAAAGCAGCCATAAATTATGAGACCGGTTCTGCCGCAATAGACAGTATACAGGTTTACCAAACGGGATTAGATCGATGGCCAAATAACTTTATTTTACTGATGGGGTTGGGAAATTCAGCTTTTGCCGAAAAAAACTTCACCCTGGCTGAAAAGGCATTTTTACGTGCAACCACTTTACAGCCGGAAACAGCTGAAAGCTGGAATAATCTGTCGTATGCTTTATTGTTACAGGGAAAAAGAAACCAGGCGCTTGATGCCATAAATCAGGCACTACAGTTAGCACCCGAAAATAAGGAATTCATCAGCAGTAAACAGGATATTATGAATTATCGTTAAAGTTTGGAGACTGCATTTACATAAACTGGTTGATACTCTGCAACAAAACCAGAAGTACTCAGGAAGTTGATTAATTTATGACTATGTTTTTCAATTTGATCGACAGAGTCATGCCCTGCACCTTCAATTTCCAGTAAAGAAATTAACGAGCCGGGACATTGTTTTAATATGGCACGGGCATCTTCAATGGGTACAGTACTGTCATTTTTTCCATGTATCAATAAAATGGGGCAGCTTATTTTACATACCGTATTAAGGGGAGCTATAGCGTAAAATTTATGCCCGATTACCCATTCGATATAACGGAATATTAACTGGATGATTAACCCCGGTATATGAAGTTTTTTTAAATACCTGCGCATCATACACTCCGGATGAGCAAATGCAGATACACTAATTACTGCATCAATATCGCTTCGATTTGATGCTTCCAGTAAAGCAGCTGCTGCACCTACCGAATGTCCCAGTAAGGCAATTTTATTGACTCGATCAGGGTAATGCAGTTTCAACCAGTTTATCGAAAAGCCTAAATCTTCAGCAAAGCGAGGCATAGAGGAAAAGGAATCTGATTCACTGTTTCCGTGATTTCTGGCATCGACCAGCAAAACGTTAATTCCTGAACGATAAAACGGTGCGGCAATGGGTATCATCAGTTCAGCATTCCCTCCCCATCCATGTATTATAACAATGGACTCAGTAGAATTCTCAACGGCTAATAACCACCCAGACAGTTTTTTTCCAGATATTGCAGGTATCTCGACCTGGATAAAATCCATGCCAATATCACCCGGATTTCCTTTCTCTCTATTTCTGGGTGCTCGGAAACCTAAATGCACAACCGTCAGAATAAGGCTGGCAAGAATCAATATAGTGGTTAATAAAAAATACAGGAAAACCAATTTCAGTTACTCTTCTTTCGATGAATTTCAGACTCAAACACCAGGGGAAACTATCACTATTTTTAATTCAATAAGAAACTTCCAATAATCAAGTCGAAACATAGTAATGATTACTTCAGACTCCCAGTAATGGTAAGTGTTTTATCCGATGATAAATTAGTGAAAGAGAAATACAATGTTTTAAGCTATCTACAGGCAGTTCATCAGAGAGCTCAAATACTATGGCCCGATTGCCATCAAATTTCAATTGACCTGTATACAGTTCCTTAAAGGTATCCAGCAGGGTCGTTTTACAATGGAAATACATAGCATATTGGTCAGTGGTTGATTTTGGTGTACCTAACCTGATTGTACTTCCAGTTTTAGTCACATAAGCCACTTCTCCCCATTTCAGGGTTTCTTCAATATCATCGACGGTTTCTATTTCAGATGCCGTGTCCAGAATTAGCTGGCGTAATAATAGTAATTTCCTCCTGATATCGACTGGATAAGAGTTAAATACTTTTTTTACTTCCATGGAATCAATTTTTTCCATAATAAACCAGCCAGTTTTTGTAATTAGAGTAATCCCCTCTTTCCTGTTACCTATACAGGGGCATTAAAATATATCAAAAAACGATTTTAATTTTAAAGATTTCTTACTGTTTTATAGATAGTAGACATCTTTTAATACTCTAGTGATAAACTGAGTAAACAACAACAATTGCGTAATTTTTCATGACATTTGATATCAGCAAAATGTTATCGCCAGATGTTTACAGTCATCCGGTCGATAACATTAAATTGATCGAAACACATGCTTCCTGGGTGGTACTAACCGGTGAGTATGCCTACAAAATTAAAAAACCTGTCAATTTTGGTTTTCTTGATTTTTCAACACTGCAAAAAAGACACAAATTTTGTAATCAGGAGCTAGTTCTTAATCGCCGACTGACCAGCAATATCTACCTTGATATAGTTGGCATTTCAATCCATCAGCAGTCTTTGCGTATTAATCAGGGTGAGACCATAGAATACGCTATCAAAATGCAGCAGTTTGATCAATCTGCCCAGCTCGATAATATGCTGGTGGCTAACCAGCTCAACCTGACCCATATGCATGCAATCGCTCAACTTATTGCAGGCTTTCATCAGCGCACTAACGTGGCTGCAAAAAATTTAGATTTCGGTGAACCCGATATAGTTAATGATCCCGTTATCGAAAATTTCTCACAGATCAAGGAGCATCTTGACAGTAGTTTTTATGATAAAACTCTAGACTCATTGCAGGCATGGAGTGAATCCGAATACTCGACTTTAAAGCCCGTTCTTATCCAACGAAAACAGCATGGATTTATTCGTGATTGTCATGGTGATATGCATTTACGTAACCTGATATGGCTGGGTGATAAATCCAGAATAGAGTCAGGCAAAGGTCCGATGGCTTTCGACTGTATTGAATTTAATGACTATTTTCGCTGGATAGATGTTATTAACGAAGTAGCTTTTCTGATGATGGATTTACAGCAAAAGCAACAAAACCAGCTGGCTAATCGGTTTATTAACAGTTATCTCGAACAGACCGGGGACTACGCAGGACTTGCGGTATTATCTTACTATCTTAATTACCGCGCGATGGTAAGAGCAAAAGTAGCAGTACTTCAACTTAATCAGGCAGCCGATAAAAATGTACATAACCTGTTAACTGAAGAATTCGAATCTTATATCGCACTCGCTAAAAATTATACCTTACCCAAAACAGGCAAGTTAATTATCATGCGCGGGGTTTCTGCTTCGGGCAAAAGCACTGTTTCTCAACAAATTGTGGATGATTATGGGGTTATAAGAATCCGTTCTGATGTAGAAAGAAAACGCAGCTTTGAGGCGACTGAAGCAATAAATACCCCGAATAAAATCAACAATGGGCTATATGATGAAAAAGTATCGGAGTTAACTTACGAAAAGTTACTGCAACTGGCATCTCAAATTATTATCGCTGGTTTTAGTGTCATAGTTGATGCAGCCTTTCTAAAACAAAATCAACGTAAAGCGTTTCAGGATCTTGCTGATAAGCTTCAATGCCCTTATATCATCTTTGAATTAACGGCTCCGGATGATGTTTTACGTAAAAGAATCAGGGAAAGGAAAAATGATGTATCAGATGCGGACTTGCAGGTACTTGAGTATCAACTGTCACACTGGCAACCGCTGTTAAAAAATGAAATGAAATTTTCTTCTACGGTCAATACGGATGACGAACAGGATATACAGAAATTATTCGGAAAATTAACGTCTTAACTTGTTAAAAAAGAAATTATCAGTCCTGCCACAACAGGCAGGACTGAACAGCCTATCTAAAAATTTTAGAAATTCATTTCAACAGTTTGTGATTTACCGCGTGCTGCAGACGCAACATAGTCGGGTATTTCATCGAAGTTAAGGTACTTGTAAATTTCAGCACCCATACTGTCAATTTTTCCGGCATATTCCATGTATTCTTCTACCGTCGGCAGTTTACCCAAAACGGCTGAAATGGCGGCCAGTTCGGCGGATGCCAGGAATACATCAGCCCCCTGCCCTAATCGATTCGGAAAATTTCGGGTAGAAGTAGACACAGCTGTAGAGTTAGCGGCAATTCTGGCCTGGTTACCCATACATAACGAACAACCTGGCATTTCAGTCCTGGCACCGGAGGCAGCATAGATATTATAAATTCCCTCGTCCATTAATTGCTGCTCATCCATCTTGGTTGGAGGTGCTATCCATAGGCGAGTCGGAATAACGCCTCCTGAAAATTCAAGTAATTTAGCAGCCGCACGAAAATGACCAATATTGGTCATACAGGAACCGATAAATACTTCATCAATTTTGCGACCGGCTACTTCTGACAAAGGCTTAACATCATCTGGATCATTTGGGCAGGCCAGTAACGGTTCTTTAATTTCTGACATGTTAATTTCGATGACTTCGGCATATTCGGCATCTTCATCGGCAGTCATCAATGTTGGATTCGCCAGCCATTCTTCCATACCACGAACACGTCTTTCCAGTGTTCGTACATCTTCATAACCGTTATCGATCATCCAGCGCATCATAATGACATTTGAACGCAGGTACTCTGCTACCGATTCTTCAGACAGGGCAATTGTACAGCCTCCTGCTGAACGTTCAGCAGAAGCATCCGATAATTCAAACGCCTGCTCTACCTTTAAATCGGGTAATCCCTGAATTTCCAGAATTCGACCATTATAAACATTCTTTTTACCTTTCTTTTCTATGGTCAATAAACCACGCTTAAGAGCTTCATAAGGTATGGCATTCACCATATCACGTAAGGTAATGCCGGGTTGCATTTCCCCGGTAAATTTAACCAGTACAGATTCCGGCATATCCAGTGGTATTACTCCAAGTGCTGCACCAAAAGCCACCAGACCGGAACCGGCAGGAAAGGAAATACCTAAAGGGAAACGGGTGTGTGAATCGCCACCAGTACCGACCTGATCGGGTAATAGCATTCTGTTTAACCAGGAGTGGATAATGCCATCTCCAGGGCGCAATGAAACACCACCACGGGTTTCAATAAAATCCGGCAGCGTATGCTGAGTGCTGACATCAACAGGTTTGGGATATGCCGCCGTGTGACAGAATGACTGCATCACCAGGTCAGCTGAAAAACCGAGGCAAGCCAGTTCCTTCAGTTCATCGCGAGTCATCGGGCCGGTTGTATCCTGCGAACCGACTGTGCTCATGCGCGGTTCACAATAGGTACCAGGGCGTATACCCTCTACACCACAGGCTTTACCCACCATTTTTTGTGCCAGAGTAAAACCTTTATCACTGCTTTCAGGATCTGCAGGTCGACGGAATACTTCACTGGAACCAAGTCCCAGTGTTTCACGTGCTCGTTCAGTGAGTGTACGACCTATGATCAGAGGAATACGTCCACCAGCCTGCGCTTCATCCAGTAATACTTCAGTCTTTAAACTAAATTCCGTGATTACATCACCGGCTTCACTCAGCACTTTACCTTCATAAGGCTTCAGGATAATGACATCACCCATGTTTAAATCATCAACCGGACATTCAACAGCTAAAGCGCCTGAATCTTCCAGTGTATTAAAAAATATCGGTGCTATTTTGCTTCCAATAACCACACCACCCTGACGCTTGTTAGGTACAAACGGAATATCATCACCCGTTGCCCATAACACAGAGTTTGTGGCAGATTTTCGGGATGAACCGGTACCAACAACATCTCCTACATAAGCAACCTGGTTACCTTTCTGTTTTAATTCAATAATTTGTGCGTTGGCATCGGTAATACCTTCACGCGGATTTTTTAGCATGGCCAGAGCATGGAAAGGAATATCGGGACGTGACCAGGCGTCCTGTGCGGGTGATAAATCATCGGTATTAGTTTCACCGGTAACCTTGAATACAGTCAGTTTAATTTCTTCGGGAACCTTATCTTTACGGGTAAACCAGTCGGCATCGGCCCAGGATTGTAGAACATTTTTAGCATGTTGATTACCTGCTGCAGCCTTTTCACTGACATCATGAAATGCATCGAAAATTAACAGTGTGTATTTAAGCTGCTCGGCTGCAAGTGATCCAAGTTCAGAATCGTCCAGTAATTCGATTAAGGGCTGGATGTTATATCCTCCCATCATAGTACCGAGTAACTCGACTGCCCGTTGTTTGCTGAGCAAAGGTGATTCTGCTTCACCTTTGGTAACCGCCGCCAGAAAACCTGCTTTAACATAGGCGGCTTCATCTACTCCCGGGGGGATACGGTTTGTCAGTAGATCCAGCAGAGTTTCTTCATCACCAGCTGTCGGATTTTTCAGGAGTTCAACCAGTGCAGCCACCTGCTCTGCATTTAAAGGTAAGGGGGGAATTCCCTGAGTGGCACGTTGTTCTACGTGTTCATTATAGGCTTTTAACATGGAGATCCTCGAATAGTTAAATCTTACCGATTACAGTGAAAAGAAGTGTATTGCCCGAAAATAATAAAATTCAGGTAAATAGGCCAGGTAGTTTAGTCTAAGCAACCAGCCATGTTAAGCGGGAAGCTTCAATGCACAATATTGAACTCTACAATGATTAATTATATACACGTCATGTAAATAGTGATATCGATGCTTGAGTAATAATTCCTCGTGCCATAAAAATCTTGACCTGCAAGATAAATTGTCCAGTTATATGATTGCGGTTATGCAACATTGGTTTCACTACCCGGACAAATTTCATCAAAGCTATTAGATGACAAAATTTCCAGAAAACTGCGTGCCTGTGGAGTTAAAAATTTACCCTTGCGTATGACCGCACCGTAAACCTGTTTTGGAAAGTATTTTGACATTGATGTTGCATATATTTTCTCTTTTCCGGTCAGGCACAGACAGCTGACGATAGAAATACCCATACCTTCTTCGACATATTTTTTAATCACTTCCCAACCCCCCTACTTCCATCGAAACCTTGTAGGGCGTGTCATTTTCACTAAATATTTTATCAACCTTACGCCAGGTAGAAAGCTCCCTGGGTGGCAGAATCAGTCCATATGGTGAAAGATCCTTCAGGCTTATATCTTTTTTTCCAGCCAACGGATGATCCAGAGGCGTTATGAGTACAGGTTCATACTCAAACAGGGGTTCAAACACCATATTATCACTATCAGCAGCCATAGTACCTACGGCAAAATCAACATTATCAGATTTCAGCAATACACGTCCAACCTTGCCGGTATTGTTGGAAATTTTGACATGAACTCCAGGGTTTAGCTCTTTAAAACGATGGATATATTTTGGTAACAGATACATACATGCAGTATGTCCGGCGGTAATATGCAATTCACCCGATTCCAGTCGTCCAGATAGGTTATTAAAATTTTTCGTCAGGTTATCAATACCATTCAGTAATGGTTTAGACAACTCATACAATATTTTCCCATCAGGTGTCAGGTTGATGACAGGACCACGCCGTTCGAAAACCTGCACGCAGAGTTCCCGTTCCAGTGCTCGTACCTGTAAAGAAACAGTGGGTTGAGACAGGAAAAGCTCTTCTCCTGCTTTTGAAATACTTTTAGTTTCTACCGCTTTACAAAAAGCGCGTAATTGTTTTAATCGGTTTTGCTTATAACATGGGGGTGAAACACTCATTAGTTTATGCCTTTAATTCGTTTAGTAGCATTATCTTTATTTATGTCAGTATAACGTTTATTCATTTATTTTGTCTGATTGCTGTTAAAGCCTATATGCTCATGATGAGATAGAAACAGTTCTATTTCATTACAAGTGAAGCGGGTAATTTTAAATCGGTTAGGAATCAGTAACTTACGCTACCCGCCATTATGAAATTACGAGTTCAGGGGTAAGTATCAGGCCAGGCTATTACTTTACCAGTGAAAAACAAACAGTCACTTTCAATCCCCTTCCGGGTTCAGATTCTTCCATTTTGAAACTAGCATTGAGTAATTCGACGACACGTATGACAATGGATAAACCGATACCACAACCGGGAGTATGGTGGTTTTCAACACGGTAAAAGCGTTGTAATACCTGTTCACGTTCAGCAGCCGGAATGCCAGGGCCGTTATCCTTGATAACCAGACAGGCTTTATTTTCTATTTTAGAAAGAAAGACTTCAATTGTTCCTCCCTGCTGCGTATAGGAAACAGCGTTATTTAACAGGTTTCTAACAAGCGCCCTTAAAGAGGTATCTTCAGCATAGATCATTAAATCTTCGTTTTCACTGACAGAGATATCTATATCTTTCTTGTGTGATAAAGGTACCAGCATAGCAACTTCATCAATAACAAGCCTGGTCAAACATAAGGCTTGCAGGTTTTCACCAAAGCTTGCCGGTTCCAGTCTTGCCAGTGCCAGAATTTGATCGACCAGGTGGGTTGTCCGGTCTATCCCCAGTAATATCTGGGCAATAGAGTTTTTACGGTCTTTTTCATTATTTGCACTCTGCGCCAGTTCAGCGTGTATTTTAACCGCTGAAAGAGGTGTTCTTAACTCGTGTGCGGCATCTGAAGTTATTCTTTTTTCAACAGCTAAAGCTTTTTTCAAACGTGACAGCAACTGATTAAGCGCATTTGATATGGTTTTTATTTCTGTAGGAGTACTATCGTCAGAAACCGAGTCCAGTTTGTCAGCACCGCGTGTATCTATTTGACGGGCCAGATTTTGTAAAGTTGACAATCCCTGGTTGATAGCGAACCACATAGTTATAAATAAAGCAGGAATAAGTATGATAAAAAGTATGGAAAGATCAGAACTGATTTTACCTATCAAGTCATTACGTACATCGATGCGCTCTGCGGCAATACAGCGATAACGGCTATCCCGGCTGGTTAAGCTGAATATACGCCAGTCATTGTTAAGGAAATTTTTATTGGCAAAACCATTCTGTTGGCTAATCGCTGTTAATGGAACATTGGGTGACTTAAGAATCAGGTTACCGACATTATCCCATACCTGAAAACCTAGTTTGGTTTCATAGATGTGGCCCGAGTCTAACTCTTCCTCGACATCATTAGTCTCATCATCAATTATTGCTGAGGGTGTAAATAACTGGTTTTCATTCAAAAACTGTTGAATACTGGAATAGTCATTATTTTCAATATCCGCCTGCACCAGGCTCAAAATTAAACGGGCCGAACGTGCCAGCTGCGCATCAAATAATTCACGCGATTCATACTGTAAATCTTTATAGCCAAAAATTGCACCGCCACCCACTAATAGTAATGAAACTATTAATAAACGCAGCATTAAGTGATAGCGAATAGACATGGCTCAGGTATTAACCCTCTTTAGCGATTATGTAACCAACACCACGGACAGTTTTAATAAGCTCTGACCCAAATTTTTTTCGTAAGTGATGGATATGAACTTCAATCGTATTACTGCCAATTTCATCACCCCAGCTATACAGTTTTTGTTCGAGATATGATTTTGATAGAACCCTGCCAGCACTGGTAAGCAATTCTTCCAGTAAAGAAAATTCACGTCTGGATAATTCAATAATATTATCATCCAGTTTTACAGTATGTGCTGCCGGGTCTAACTGGATATTTTGATAACTGATAAATTGTTCACTTATACCACGTAAACGACGGGTTAATGCTCGAATTCGAGCACATAATTCTGCGAACTCAAATGGCTTTACCAGATAATCATCGGCTCCTGCATCCAGCCCTTCCACGCGGTCTTGCACCGCATCACGTGCTGTTAAAATTAACACTGGCAGTTTATTCCCCTTATTACGGGCCTGCCTCAAAACATCAAGACCACTCATTTTTGGTAATCCGACATCGAGAACCACGACATCGTACTCTGTATCCATCATGGCCAGCATGGCAGATTCACCATTTTTAACCCAGTCTACCGAGTATTTCTCGCGATGAAAACCGGCATGCAAACCCTCTCCCAGTAAAATATCATCTTCGACTAATAAAATTCTCACAACTCTTTCTCTAATGAATTTATAAGCAGTTTTTAAGTCTGATCTGGTTGAGACTTGTTAAATACAGAATGAATCCAGGGTCCCAGTAATTTATCGGCTATATCAAATGCCTGTTGACAATGATTTGAAATATTCATCAAAATCTGTTCACGACTTTGCACACAATTTGATTCACCAATCAGGTCACTACTGAATTTATGTATTAAATTTTTAATGACTTTTGCACTGTTTTCCAGGTGAAGCTGTACCGCCAGACTATTCCCCATAGTAAATGCCTGGCATGCAGTGCATTCACTGGTCGCCATTGAAATAGCGCCTGATGGTGGCGAGAATACATGAGCGTGCCACTGGAAGACGGTAAAATGAGGCGGCAAATCGATAAACCAGGGGTGGTTAGAAGCGGCAGGCAACAAATGAACATCATGCCAACCCACTTCAACGTTATCAGCCTGCCATACCCTTCCCCCTAAAGACTTACTTAATAATTGCGCCCCCAGGCATATGCCTAAAACTGGAATATTCTTTTCGGTAGCCCGTTGAATAAGGGTCATTTCCTGACACATCCATTCGGTAGGTTGATTGACATTACCCACCCCACCCATAAATATCAAGGCGCTGACCGTGTCAAGATTCATCGGAACCTGTTTGCCATCTTCAAGACATACCAGTTCGTAAGGATACCCAAATTGAATCAGCAGTTTTAAGATATAACCAGGTGGTTCACTGGTAGCATGACTAAATATTCTGATAGGTTTCATTTATAAAATATCAAATGAAGGCTTGGAAAAAATAGATAATAACATTAAAAATGAACAGTAAACCTTATCAATACTCATTTTTTATTTAGTAATTTTGAACGCAGTTGTAAAATAGAAAGTGTATCCATCGTTGTGCGTTTGATAAAATTATATTTAAGTACGGTATTCAATTTCAGAAAAGTATGATTAACATATTAACCACGTAATTGTAGAGAATTAAGGCATTAAAGGACAGGCGGATTCAACTCTGAAGTGCAACGCAGTTAATTCCAGATCTAGCGAACGAT
>CALCSG010000094.1 GCA_937894085.1 uncultured Gammaproteobacteria bacterium
CTTTCCTTAACAGTGCAGCTAGGTTAAGTTGCACTTATGAGTTGAATTCGGGCTATTATTTCTAGTTGGTTTTTTTTCAATGGCAAATGCTATAGCCGACAATATTTCTATTGGGGTTTTAGCCTTTAACGGCAATCAACAGGCAATAGATCGTTGGCAACCTACAGCAGATTATCTTACCCGTAAAATTCCTGAAAACCAGTTTTCCATTATTCCGTTAACTCTGCAGGAATTTGAGCATGCCATTAATAAGGGCGAGCTCGATTTCATCCTGACCAACCCCGGGCATTATGTTCGTCTTGAGGTGAAATACGGGATAACCCGAATCGCCACTTTTCTCTCCGCGTATCACGACAGAACGCTAAAAAAATTCAGTGCGGTTATTTTTACCCGAAAAGATACTGATATTTTTTCGCTGAAAGATCTGCGGAAACATGAATTGGCGGCTGTCAGTAAAGGTGCTTTTGGTGGTTTTCAACTGGCACAGGATGCCCTGTTATCAGAAAAAATTGATGTGTTTGAAGATATGCAGGTGAAATGGTTAGGTTTTCCGCATGCCGATATCGTCAGGGCCGTGGTTGAAGGAAAAGCGGATGCAGGTATTGTGCGCAGTGGGGTACTGGAAAAAATGGTCGCTAATGGTCAGCTGGATCTTACCCAACTGCGTATTCTCGGGGCGAAGCAGACGACTGATTTTCCGTTCTTGCACAGCGTCGATTTATATCCGGAATGGCCTTTTTCCAAATTACCCGATACCGATATTAATCTGTCTAAAAAAGTCGCTATAAGCCTGTTTGAAATGACCAGCGATGATGAGGCGGCTATAAAATCTGCCGGCTCAGGCTGGACCATACCATTGAGTTACGAGTCTGTTCACCAGGTATTACGGCGTTTACAGGCTGATCCTTATCCTCCCTCACCGTTAGTGCTGTCTAAATTCTGGGAAGCTTATCAACAGTGGATTATCGCGACTATTTTACTCTTTCTAATCAGCTTAATGGCGCTGATTGGGTTATCCCGAACAAACCAGCGGCTTAAGGCTACGCAGCTCACCCTGCATGAACATCAGGGTTTGCTTGAAGAAACGGTTCAGCAACGTACCGACGAATTATTGCAGAGCAATCAGGATTTACAGGATGAAGTCTCTTCTCATATTAAGGCAGAGAGAACGCTAAGTGATGGCTGTGAATCATTGCAGTCTTTATACGGTGTGTTTATTCGAACCGACCTTGATCGTCAGCAAAAACTCAACTCGATAGTCGACCTGGTAAGGCAATATTTAGGCACTGAGTTTGCTTTGCTTTCCAGCGTGCATACCGGGCAGTTACAAATTTGCAGTTGTAGCCCTACCAATGCAGCTATTACGGTACCCCTGTCGGAAAAACTTTCTCAGCAATCGATTAATGAGAAGCAGATATTGTTGAGCCAGGAAGATGAGCAGTGGCGTAAATATATTGCCTGTCCTGTGTACATAGAAGGGGAATTGCATTGTCTGTTTGAATTTGCCAGTTCAAGTCAGTATCAGATCGAAAGTGGCCTTTCTTCAGAATTAAGCTTAAGTATCCTGAGCCTTATTTCCCAGTGGGTCGGTAATGAAACCATGTTACTTGAAAAGGAAAAACTATCGCATGATAAACAACATGATTTACATCAGCGGTTTAGCGAAATTACACCACGCGAGAAGCAGGTGTTAAATTTGCTGGTACAGGGTGAATCGACAAAGTTAATGGCACGTACATTAGGTATCAGTACTAAAACTATAGAAATGCATCGAGCTAACCTGCTGCGGAAAACAACCGCGAAATCCTCTACCGAACTCGTCCAACTTGCTGTTATTTCAGGGCTTTTTGACTGACCTAGTATTTTTACTAGGTCGCTGCTAGCAGTCTTCCTTATTGTCCCATCGTGTTTCTGCCTGCAAGGTATAGACACAATTCGTATAAACGAGGGGGACATTAATAATGAAAATAAAACAACTGATGATAATTGCTGTGGTTACCACAGGTTTATTGTTTGCAATAACCAGTTATGCCAAAAAAGATGATGCCGGAGAGGGGCATGATTACCGGACCTTTCACAGCAATGGGAAAATAGATTACGGCAATATTGGCGATTCATACAAAGCAGATCTGGTGATGTACCTGGCCGGTAACCAGTTTATGGCGATGCAGGAAGTCATTCAGGATTTCCAGAAAAAAAATCCGGATATTAAAAGCGTGTATGTGGAAACGATACCACCGGGACAAATCTTAAAAGGCCAGATACTCAAGCAGGGAATCATTAACGGCCAGCAGACAGCACAAAATCCGGATTTATTCGCCAGTGTCAATCTTGGCCACCTGAAGAAATTGAAAGGTGAATCTGTGATGAATGATTACATTATTTACACTCATAATAAGCTGGAATTAATGGTTGCCAAAGGAAACCCTAAGGCTATTAAAGGACCGCAGGACCTGGCGCGGGATGACATTGTTCAGTCACACCCTAATCCGCTGACCGAAGGTATCTTCAAGTTTTATGGTGCGCAGATGCTGAAGGATCTGGGGTTATATGAAAAAGTCACCGCAGGAAAAATGTGTAAAAGCTGCTGGGCTGTTGAGGGTAAAACCTGGTTTACCTCAAGACATCATCGCGAAACCCCGCAACGCATCGAAACCGGAGAAGCAGATACCGGTATCGTATGGACGACAGAAGTAAAACATGCACAGGCCGAAGGCCGAAAAATAGAAGGTGTTGAAATACCTGCTCCCTATAACATGGGACATAAAGTGGGGTATGCCATCGGTATGCTGAAAACAGCCAGAAACCCTTACAACGCTGCTCGTTACCTGTCTTATCTGGGCACACAGGAAGCTCAGACTATCTATGCCAAATATGGCTTTGTCAGTGCAACCACTGAAGACTTAAAGCTAAAACCTATACCTTAGGTTTTTACGCTCTTTCAAAAAACCTCAAAACACTTTCGTAAAGTGTTTTGAGGATTACTTCGCGTTAAATTTAAATAAACAAAAAACCAGTTGGAGAAAAATGATGAAAAAATTTTTAATGATAATGGCGTGCCTGCTTTCTTTCAGTATACAGGCATCACCGGATAGTAAACCATTTGCAGAAAAGAGAATTGTTCTACAAATCAGTGACCCTGACCCTTTTAAACAGACTTTAGTGCTAAATGTCGCGAATAACCTGATTAATCATTACGGTCAGGACAAGGTTGATATTGAAATTGTGGCATTTGGTCCCGGGTTACGTTTGCTGTTCAGGGAAAATGCAAATGTTGACCGTATCGACGGCCTGACTAACAGCGGGGTTCAGTTCAGCGCCTGCGAAAATACCATTAAAGGTATGACCAAACAATTGGGGCATGCGCCGCAACTTAATCCATCTGCGGTTCATGTTTCTGCCGGTGTGGTGCGCATCATTGATCTGGTGGGAGAGGGTTATCAATTAATCAAACCGTAATCAATATTGCAATTAAATTGAAAAACTCATTGAGTATTTTCAGGTTCAACTTATTAAAAAAGAATTTCCAGATAGAGGGGTTAATATGAAACATATCAAGGTATTTAAAACCACGATGATAGCGAGTGTCGTGATGAGCGGGCTGTCGGTTAGTTCTGCTTCACAGGCGGCAAACTGGTTAATGTTACAGGGTACAGAACCTGCAGCAGCGGCAGGTCGGGCCAAGGTCTGGGGTTTTATCCAGGCCCAGTACCAAAAAGACCAGAGTGATGCAGGTCCAACGCCGTCGGGTGAGGGTTATATTCCACCCAAACTGATTGGGCCAAATTTAAATTCACAGCAACAGTTTAATGTAAACCGGGCCAGGTTAGGTGTACGCGGTATTGGCATGCCACTGGATTCTAGAGTCAATTATTTCCTGTTAGCTGAGTTCGGAAATAATGGTATTACCGCACCGGGTGGCGGCGATGCTCATTTAACAGATGCCAGTATTACCATCAATACAGACGCAACGCGGATTCGAGCCGGTTTATTCAAAATCCCCGGGCCGGAAGAAACTCTGCAGGCCATCCATGTATTTGATTACATCAATTTCAGTGAAGTCAGTAATCAATTAATGCTGGAAAGGTTTCCTCAGTCTGTTGATACTTTTCAAGGTGCAACTGATACACCGGATGCCAGTATGGGGCAATATTCGCGCGCCCTGGGTGCTGTTCGCGATGTAGGCGTGCAATTGTTCGACAGTTTTCAATCGGCTGACTGGGATCATTCCTATGCCGTCATGCTGGGTAATGGTAACGGCTTAAATTTCGGTGATAACGATGACAACCTGGATACCTACCTGTACTGGTCTTCTGAAATGCAGTTCGGTGGAAAAGGACCTCGTGCAGAAGGCTTAAAATTGTTTGCCTGGAACCACAGTGGTAAACGTACCAATGCCTATAATAAAACTCAGGAACAGGATCGCAAGCGCTCTGGCGTTGGCGTCAAATACCTGCAAAAACCATTTCGTGCGACCTTTGAATATATGCAGGGAGACGGCATGATCTTCCAGGGCCAGCATCGCCCAACCATGGTATTCAATGATGAAGAAGCAGATGGCTATTATGTAGATTTTGGCTACTACATTCCGAACACTAACTGGGAGCTGGATCTGCGCATCGATTCCTACACGCGTGGAGAAAATTTTATTCATCCAGTTAACGCCACGCTGAATTCAGCGGCATCTGATGAGTCAACTTTTGATAAAACGACTATCGGCGCACAATATCATATCAATAAAAAGACCCGCATAAATATGGAATATTCAGACAGAAGCTTCGAATCTGATACTGCTACTGTTAATGCGCAACTTGAGGGTGTAGGCGCGCGCATGGCAGTTCAGTTGACACATATTTTTTAGTTTTTGTTTATGATTATTTCCTGAGTCCGTAGCTTCAGGTACTCATTAATTATCAATCTAGTAGGAGCCTAAGGGTTAGGTTTTTAAGGAGGGTTTATCCCTCCTTTTTTTTGCTTTTTTTACGGAAAAACTTTAATTATGAAATGACTGTAATATCAGTTTCAGCATTTGATTTGTTGATGGTGAATTGCAATTCGCAATACTCAGCGTTCAGGTCAACCGGTGTCGGATCATCTGAACAGTTACATCCGGCAATCAGGCTGGAATAAAAAATACCAGATGTGATTATAAGATGAGTGTCGTTTTCAGTTAGAGCATTGATCATTATCTGAAAATTATCTCTGGTGGCGTAACTACCCATTTGTAAAGCTGACTGTAGCAATAAAGCATCAACTGGTAGTGAATTTACTTCATTGATGAATACTGACTTAAAAGTATCAGTATTCCAGGCTTTTAATGATTTGTAAAAATAGAGCATTGGTTTTTCAGTTCGGGCTATGGATCAATCTTTAAATATGATAATTTATATTTTCATCTACCTATCATCATAAACTATGTCAGCTATTTTAGAGGCACAAAATCTCGTTAAATCTTATCCTGAAGTTATTGCTGTTGATGGCATTGGCTTTGCAGTGGAGGCCGGTAGCTGTTATGGCTTGCTAGGGCCGAATGGAGCAGGTAAAACAACCACGATGGAAATGCTGGAAGGTGTTATTCAACCGGATTCTGGCAAAATCCTGTATCAGGGAAAGGCAGTGGGTGTCAGTTTTAAACATGATATCGGGATTCAATTTCAATCGACTTCCTTGCTCGACTATCAAACCGTAATAGAAGCGCTGACTATGTTTGCTGCAATGTATGAAAAAACGGCAAATTTGCAGGAGTTAATAGAACTGTGCCATTTACAGGAATTTATCAACAGGGATACCCGTAAGCTTTCGGGCGGACAGAGGCAGCGCCTGTTACTGGCTATAGCGCTGGTCAATGACCCAACGCTAATTTTTCTGGATGAACCTACCACCGGACTTGATCCCCAGTCACGGAGAAATTTCTGGCACCTGATTGAGAGTATCAAACTGGCCGGTAAAACGATTATCCTGACCACACACTATATGGAAGAAGCTTACCGGCTATGTGATTATATCTCTATTGTCGATAAGGGTAAGATCATAATAGAAGGTAATCCGGATGCTTTGCTTAAACAGCATTTTGCGCCTACCGTTATCCGTTTGCCGCAAGCTGCGATATTAAATCCTGTTAATTTATCGGAGGATATTATACTTTTAGATGGTTTGTATGAGTTATTTACAGATGATGTTTCAGCTTCGATTGCTCGCCTTGAAAGCCAGGGTGTAGGGCTCGACGATTGTCAGATCAGTGCTCCTACTCTAGAAGACCTGTTTTTAAAGCTTACCGGCCACGCATTAAGAACCTGAGATAATAGTGATGAATTTAACAAGAATGATGGCATTGATGCGGGCCAGATTCCGTGAGTTCTACCGGGATAAAGCTTCCTGGTCGTGGAACCTGGCTATGCCGATTCTGATTATTGCTGGATTTGCCTTTATTTTCAGTGGTGATTCGAAAGACCTGTTTAAAGTGGCGGTACTACAAAGTGACAGTAAAGCTGATATCGCTTTTTTAAAGACAGATTATATTCGCTTTATCAGGGTTACCGAGCTGCAAGATGCGATTACCAGGGTACAGCGTCATCAGGTCGATATGCTGCTGGATTTAACAGCAACTCCGAGGTACTGGGTTAATGAATACTCGGCAAATGGTTATATGCTGGAAAAACTGTTTCGTGAATCTTTTACTATGGCACCATTAAATGTCCAGCGAGAAGTGGTCTCTGGTAAAGATATCCGCTATGTCGACTGGGTAATGCCCGGTGTACTGGCGATGAATATGTTATTTTCCTGCCTGTGGGGAGTCGGCTGGGTGGTGGTTAGATACCGTAAAAACGGTGTGCTGAGACGCTTGCAGGCAACGCCATTGACTGCTTTTGAATTTTTAAGTGCACAGGTGATTGCGCGTTTAATTATTGTGACAGTCGTGACCTTAATGGTTTTTGCAGGAGCCGATCTGGTGGTAGATTTTACCATGCGAGGTTCATATCTGGCCCTGTTTCTTGTTTTTTTCAGTGGTGCGGCCTGTTTCACCAGCATGGGATTGCTGGTAGCTACTCGACTTAAAACGGAAGAAGTAGCTGATGGTCTGCTAAGTTTGATGAGCTGGCCAATGATGATCATGTCCGGCGTGTGGTTTTCAATGGAAGGTACGCACCCGGTAGCACAATTTATTTCTCAACTGTTTCCGTTAACACACCTGGTGGATGCTTCAAGACGTATTATGATTGATGGTGCAGGAATAACCGGTGTTGCTTTTGAAATTGGTTTATTATGCAGTTTGACGCTGCTCCTTCTGTTTGTATCTTCAAAACTTTTCAGGTGGTCATAATTAAAATAATTGTTGTTTCTGATCGGAGGCGCAGCTGTTATTACTCACAGGCCAATAGACTATTCTGCTTCCCTGAAAAAATGATGGTTGAATAATACCAACCATCATTTTATAGGAGAAGTTAGGGTGAAAACTTCAACATACGCTAATTGGGGTTAACGTATGTTAATTATTATAGTGTAGAAACATTAAATGAAACTTAAAATTTTAATTTATCGGCCATAAATAAGGGCTTTTTTAAGCAGTTTTCCATTGCTATTTCTGTTTGTAACTTCAAGGCTTTTAAGTAGTCCTGATGTTGTCAATAATTTCCAGTGGACTGCAAGAAGTTTCAGCTGCTGGTTACTAAATGATATTGGCTGTAAAAACGATTACCACCTGCCTTTTTAGCCTGGTACATAGCTTTATCTGCAAGAGATATTAAACTATCAGTTGTACTACCACATTCAGGAAAAACGGCTATTCCTATGGATAAATTCACCACCTTATTTTTTGGTGCCTCCATCGGGTTTTGAGATTCAGCCAGTATTCTGCTGGCGATATCTTCAATCTCTACGATTGAATTGCAGGCTGGCAAGAAAATAATGAACTCATCACCGGAGAATCGACCTAAAATATCACAGTCTCGAATACTATCCCTTAATCTTAGTGATAACTCTACCAGCACAGCATCTCCTGCAGCGTGCCCATAGTTATCATTAATGTCCTTAAAGTGGTCGATATCAATGAACATGCAACCGACTAATTCCTGTTTTCTGTTGGCCAGGGCCAGCATTTTCTGGGCTGATTCTAAAACCAGTTTTCTATTTGGCAGTTGAGTCAATTCATCATGCATGGCGATATAACTTAACGTTCTCTCGGCCTCCTTTCTATGATAGACCTCTGACTGTAACTGCAGATTAGCTTCTGTCAGCAACTCCAGTGCTTCTTCTGTTTGCTTATGTGACTCATGTAACTTTTGTTCAGCTTGTTTGAATTCGGTAATATCCTCTACCATTCCGTCGATTGAGATAACATTATTATCTGTATTCAACACAGAATGTGATGACACACGAATAGTTTTTTGTGGTCCTTCAGGGTGAATGAACTGCATTTCATGCTGGAAAAAAGAATCTCCAAATTTAACCATTCTGAAAACAATATCTTCGGCAACTTCAATCGAGCCAGGTAACCAGTTAACCGAGTTTTGCCATAACTTTCCGATTACCTCTTTTTCTGAAATACCAAACATGACAAATACACTTTTAGAAACATAAGTCAGTTCACCCGAAATAAGGTGATTATAAAAAACAAATTTATCGCCCATATCTTCAACCAGCCGGTCATATATTTGTTCATAATCTATTGCCGACTTATGTTGTTCTTTTTTGTTTTTGCCGGAGTTCGGGGTGTTTTCAGAATTATGTGGAGTGATATTTGTGTTTCCACTAACCTGTTTTAATAAGGATTGGTTGTCAGAGATATAATTATTTTTAGCGTTAACTGGCATGCTATATTCCTGGTATATATAAAACAGAAAATAAGTTTAACAGAAGGCAGAATGAACAGAAAGTAACCTGAATTAGCCCTGAATATCCATTTTAGATAGTCTTAAATATATTAAACTATAGTTAGTTCTTACCCCGATAAATTTCGAGTTCTGCAGCTTTGGTTTCATTGCTGGGACCTTCCACGATTAATACATCACCGGCCATCAACAAAGTATCAGGATCCGGGAGGTCGCTACGTATACCGTTTCTGACCAGTGCGATGCCTGCAATGTTCTGATTAAACTCAAAACTGTTAATAGCTCTGCCGATAGAAGGAGAGCCATCAAGAACTTCGATACTATGTAAGTGGTGAAAGTATTCCGGATGTTGATAATCTTCCTGACTATGGAAAAATGCGCGCACGCGAGAATAGTGATTGCTACGTGCCTGTTCGATCATGTCATCTACGGTGGTTTTTTCCAGTCCCAGATGAGTCAGAGCATGCCAGGCTAACATCATGCTGGATTCGACGGTATCCGGTACCACATCGGTTGCACCGGTTTCCAGCAACTCTTCGAGATGCAAATCATCGCGGGTTCTAACGATGATAGGTATATCCTTGCGCAGCTGTTTGGCAGTGCGTGTAATGTGGTGGCTTATATTAAAATCGTGGAACGTGATGACGATAGCCCTGGCATGATCTATACCTGCAAGTTGTAACACCTCCGGGTGACTACTGTCTCCATAATACACTGGTTCTCCGGCATCCCAGTTTTCATTAATAAGCTCCGGATCTAGTTCCAGCGCCAGAAAAGGAATATTGGCCTGCTTTAAAAATTGTGAAAGGTTTTGCCCGGTACGGCCAAAACCACAAATGATGACGTGGTTGGAAACATGATCTGCGGCTTTTTCAATATGGGTCTCATTCTGTTTTTGCTGAGCCTGATAATCGGGACTCAGGGTTTTGGCTATTTGTTCGTTATAGCGAATGATCATTGGAGAGATTGCCATGCTAATGACAATGGCAGCGATTATGGGCTGGCTGACTTCCAGTGTTAATAGACCGCTGCTTAAACCTACACCTAATAAAGCAAAACCAAATTCACTGCCCTGTCCCAACGAAATACCGGAGCGGATAGCAACACCTGTTTGACTGGCCGACAGCCGGGTTATCAGGGTTACCGCCAGGCCTTTTCCCAGCATCAGGCCCAAAGTTAGCACCAGCACGGCTATGGGTTCGTTGAGTAGAATTTGCCAGTTAAACTGGGTGCCTACCGAGATGAAAAAAAGCCCCATCAGGACATCTTTAAAAGGTCGTATTTCAGTCTGTACCTGATGTTGGTATTCGGTTTCGGCCAGCATGATACCGGCCAGGAAAGCACCCATTGCCAGGGATAATCCGAGCTGGAATGTCAGCCACGCGGCAAGAAGTGTGATCAGTAATATAAAAAGAGTAAATAATTCTGATGAATAGGTTGAAGAGACCCAGTGTGTAATGGGACGAATAAGGTAGGTTCCCACCACGTAGATAATACCAAATGCAAAAGTACCTTTGAGTAAGGCCAGACTTATGGGGATAAATAAACCACCTGCGTCCGGTTGAGCGAAAATAGGGATAAGAACCAGAAATGGTACTACGGCTAAATCCTGAAATAACAGCACGCCGAGTGCAATATGGCCATGCCGGCTGTGTAATTCGTGTTGTTCAGTGAGTTGTTTGACAACGATAGCGGTGGACGATAAAGCCAGTGCCCCGCCGACAGCAAATGCCGCCTGCCATGACATACCCAGCCACATAGCTATTCCCAGCGTGCTGAAGGTTGAGACAAAAACCTGTGCAAAACCAATGCCGAAAACGATGCTTTTCATCGACATAAGTTTCGGGATAGATACTTCCAGTCCTATCGTAAATAATAGAAAAACCACGCCGATTTCGGCTATCTGTTCGATAGCCGTGGAATGTGGAATCCAGCCCAGGGTGTGATGACCTGCCAGCATACCTACCAGTAAATAACCCAGCACAGATGGCAGGTTGATCTTGCGAAAAACAGCCACACTGACAACCGAGAAAAATAACAGGATGAGTACCTGGTTAAGTGAATCAAAATCATGCATCAGCTATTTTCTCAGTTGGTAAAACTTATCGTATGCAGTGTCATTTAAAGTTAAAAGATGTTCACCACGAAGCCACGAAGAACACGAAGGTAAATTTATTGTAGGGTAGTAAGTTTTTCCAAATGATGGCAATAATTAATTTATCTAATTACCTTTAACTTTGCTTGTTTTTCTTCGTGTGCTTCGTGCCTTCGTGGTGCAAATTTTTTAAAACCCTCTGAGTACAATTTACTTTTTTAACAAATCTTTAATTGAAACACTGTTTTCAACGACCGGACTGGCCGCTTCCTTTATCTGGAAAAATTTAAACCCATTTAACATGGCTGATATTTGTGCGCCATTCCCCTTAACATCATGCAGCACGGAAAAAGCGATATGTGCGAGGGTGAAATAAAGAATGATAGCGGCAAAAAATGCATGCAGCTCAGGCATGGATACACCCAGCAGAAACAGGTAATTGCCTATAAAATACCCGCTAATGGTGGTGAGTATCATGATAATAATTAACAGTAGATAAATGGGTTGCCAGAGCGGGTTAAAAGCATACCAGTCGGGGCAGGGTAGTCTGCCTAACGATGCATAAAATTTGATTGTCTGGATGACGATATGGCGTTGTTCTTTAGTCGGGATCAGTAACCGCCAGTGACCGGAACCGGGTGTGAATAACAGATAAGTACGATAGGCCAGAAGCAGTGAAAGCGCCTGTCCCACCATGATATGCCAGTCTAACCAGGCTATGGCATCAACATCGGAATGCTGTACCAGCCAGGCACTGACCAGCAGGAAAACTGCTGCCCCTGCTATTAACCAGTGGGTGATACGCTGTGCTGTAGAAAATACCGCTACACGTTTGATTTCGTTCGACATAATGACTCTTGATGAAAATTAAAATAGTTTACGAGTATTTAATGTAGATCAGCCATAGAACTGATAATGATTTACCAGCCACCGCCACCTCCGCCGCCGCCTCCACCGCCCGAAGAGCCTCCCCCCGACGAACCGGATGATGAGCCGGGTGGGGTGGACGAGGAACTGATTGCTGAATTGAGATTATTTGATAACGAGTCAGAAAAATCGGTAAAACTTTCATAGTTGTTATGATGGTATAAACCGATGGGTGTGAAATCCTGTTGCACCAGGCCGGCAGCAATGGAGCGTTCCAGTTTTTGCGACCAGGCATGGTCGACACCCAGGGCTATGGCAAAAGGCAGGAACTGCTGATAGATATCACTATTGAATACAGGTTGTCTGGAAAGTTGAATTTCATCTTGTTCTGCAACATTCAGGTAAAGTTTAAAACTTTCAATTTTATCCAGCAGTTTACGCCCTGCGAGGGTAGGGGCTTTCAGCCATTGTTCAAACAACAGGTTGAGCGCTACTAACAGATAAAAGCTTAAAACTACTGGCACTGAGATAACCTCGAACAGGTCATTAAACTGTGATACCTGGTCTTTAGCAATAAACAGGGCTATGCCGGGTATGAAAAGGTATGTCGCTATTTTAACAGGTGTTAGAGATTTCCCTCTTTTCATGTAGGCTTTGAAAAGGATGACTATGATGACAAATGGGAATAGCGAAAATAATCCGGCCGCTATGGTTGAGGATTTTATAGATTCATCGGGTATGGACTGTACGGCAGCAATTAAAGTCGCCAGGCTGATCAATATGCCGGGGAGAAAGAATTTTTTATTCGTTCTGAAATGCAGCTTTTCGTAATCTTCACGTAACGATGTTTCGTGCTTTTTAATTGCCGAGCTGAGTCTGGAGTGTTCGGCATTGGTCAGTCGGAACTGATCAGAATTTCCAAACAGATGAATTAATATGGTTTCTTCACCTGCTGCAAGATCGGTTGACCTGTTTTTAAGTTTTTGCAGGGTGAATTTCTCATCTTTATCCTGATCAATGCTGATAAACCCCTTTACGGCCAGGTTGACCAGGGCAGCAGTAAAGCAGCTTTTATCATATTTCATCTGGCTGATGAAACGGGTAGAAGCGGGTGAGAAACCCCCGGGTGCCTGGTAAAGTGGCAGAATAATGCCTTTTTGCGGATCTTTTCCGACCTTTAACCAGACCACAACATAATATAAAAGTACCAATGCCAAACCTGCCGCTGCAATCAGGCCGTGTTTGTTATCATCGATAAATGCCTGTCGTTGCTGTTCAGCACCGGGTTCCTTGATAATACCTTTCGGCCAGTTAACGACAATGCTCAAACCCTCCAGAGGCTCGAGCGTTTGCGTGGTTTCAAAGTAAAACTGACTACTCTGCTCGATATGATGGGTTAGAAATTGCTGAGTTGAACCTTTTAAGCCGGTGTAACCCGTCAAATTGATTTTAGTACTGTCGACCAGTGAGGGTAATGTGACTGTGGCGGAAGCCTGTTGTATCGGAAAGTTCCAGCCATTGCCTGTCACATTGAAATACAGTTCATCATAGTCTGTATAAAAGCCCAGTTGGCGTGAGGTGACGTATTTAATTTGATAAGTGTAATCTGCGGGCGGCAGAATTGTATCTTTATTGCCGATATAAATTCGAATGCCATTAGCCAGTTTTTGCGTATGATGATCTTCATTAAATCCGTCACGTTTAACTGAAAGCAGGTCAAAGCCGACTCTGCTAAAGTTACCCAGTTCATCTTTATACAGGGTAGGGAAGTCACGGTAGATACCGCGTTTGATCTGCTCATTCTCGGCCCGGACCTGAATGGTTTCGGTGATATATAGTTGGCCATCCTGTTGAATGTCGATATCACTATGATACGACGAGATGATTTCTGTTGCAGACAGATTCAGTGAAAAGGTCAGGCTGATAATGATGAGTAAAAGGTGTATCGGTTTCATGCTTCAGGCTCTTGCATTTCAAAGTAATCAGCAGGTTTAAAGTTAAATAAACGTGCGACGATTAAATCGGGAAAGGTTTCGATGCGTGTATTCAGGTTGTTCACCGCACCATTAAAGTAGCGACGGGCAAAATGAATATCCTGTTCAATAGTAGATATTTCCTGTTGCAGGTCAAGATAGCTCTGATTGGTCTTCAGTTCCGGGTAGTCTTCAGCCAGCGCATAAACGGAAAACAGAGAGCCTGATAATTTATTTTCCAGCTGACTGCGAGTATTCACATCCTGCTGTTTTCCCGCCTGGCTGCGCAACTCTATGACAGCCTGTAAAGTCGCCTGTTCATAACCGGCATATTGTTTAATCGCCTCAACCAGTTTAGGAATCAGGTCATGACGCCTTTTTAATTGCACATCAATATCACTCCAGCCGGACAAAACTCGATGTTTATCGGTGATCAGTTTGTTATAACTGACAATTAAAAAAACAATAATCAGTAGCAGCAGTGTTATTGAAGACCAGAGCATAAAAATAACGTTTTATCCTTTTAAATACCCTGACGTGTAAGTCTTAGGATGAGGGTGGTTTTTTAAATCAGGTCAGATAATTATGTTCAATACCCAACACTTGCTGACTTTCAACAAGAATATAGTCGAGGAATGTTCTGGCCACCAGAGAAAGTTTTTTACCTTTTAAATGCACTACATACCAGCGTCGTTTCAGCGGAAAATCGTTGACATCCAGTATTGTTAGTTTTTTGGCGGCAAGCTCCAGTTGTATGGCGTGACGGGATAATACGGCCATTCCCAGTCCTGCCATTGCTCCCTGCTTGATAGCCTCACTGCTGCTTAGCTCCATATAGGGTTCAATACTGAGCCCGTTATCAGTCAGTAAATTATCAAATACCATGCGGGTTCCAGAACCTGACTCCCTTCCCAGGAAGCGTTCGCGTGATAATTCCTCAAGTGTTATATTTGATTTCCCCGCTAAAGGATGATTGGGCGGAGCAACCACTTCGAGTATGTTATTAAGGAAAGGGTAAGTCTCCAGGTTGTGTTTATCCTCCGGTATTTGTCCCATGACGACAAAGTCATCATCGTTATTCATCAAACGATTGATCACTCGTTCACGGTTGGTGAAAGTTAAGCTGGGTTCAACTTCAGGGTATGCTTTTAAAAAAGTGCCCAGTAAATGAGGCATAAAATATTTAGTAGTAGTAACGACCGCTAAATGAAGCGGACCTTTGACGCTGCCCTCCAGCGTCTCCAGTGAAATTTTTAAATCCTTCACTCTTTGCAGTATATCTTTGCTTGCCTGATACATGATATCGCCGGCAGCGGTAAGGAATATTTTTTTGCCTACCTGGTCGAACAGGGGTAATCCTGCCTGGCTTTCCAGTCGTTTTATTTGAATAGAAACAGCAGGTTGAGTTAAATGCAGTTCTTCTGCTGCCCGGGTATAACTGCTGTTTCTGGTTACTGCTTCAAACAGTTTTAGTTGCTGTAAGGTTAGGTGCATGGGTTAATCCATAAACAGTTGAGTCAAATGCAGTTCTTCTGCTGCACGGGTATAGCTGCTGTTTCTGGTTACTTCTTCAACCAGTTTTAGTTTTTGTAAAGTTAGCATGGGTTAATACATAAACAAATGTAAATGCAATTTATAACAAATTGTAATTTTTATAAATGATTTTACGTGGTTATAGTGCTCACCCATACCGAGATAGCCGGTTGAAAAACCGATGCTAACAGGGTGAAAAGTTTCATTTTTGGGACTTGAGATGACTATGTCTTAAGTCAGATTATAAAGCTACTTTAAAAAATAGGGGCTGCTTTTTTGGCAGTCTGAAATTAAGCGAGCTTCGGCTCATATTTAAACTGATAGAGGTGAAATGCAATGGCAAAAACCTATAGCGCTGGTGTAAAAGAATACCGCGAAACTTACTGGATGCCGGATTATACTCCGAAAGATACCGACATTCTGGCCTGTTTTAAAATCACTCCACAGGACGGCGTTCCGCGTGAAGAAGTTGCAGCAGCGGTTGCCGCAGAATCTTCAACTGGTACCTGGACGACTGTGTGGACTGACCTGTTAACAGATCTGGATTACTACAAGGGTCGTTGTTATGCGATCGAAGACGTTCCCGGTGATGATACCTGTTTTTACGCGTTTGTTGCTTACCCTATCGATCTGTTCGAAGAAGGTTCAGTGGTAAACATCCTGACTTCTCTGGTTGGTAACGTATTTGGTTTTAAAGCCCTGCGTGCACTTCGTTTAGAAGATATCCGCTTCCCGGTTGCTTATGTAATGACCTGTAATGGACCACCTCAGGGTATCCAGGTTGAGCGTGACATTCTGAACAAATACGGACGTCCTCTGTTAGGTTGTACTATTAAGCCTAAACTGGGTCTGTCTGCCAAGAACTACGGACGCGCCTGTTATGAAGGTCTGCGTGGCGGACTGGATTTCACGAAAGATGACGAGAACGTTAACTCACAGCCTTTTATGCGTTGGAGACATCGTTTTGACTTCGTTATGGAAGCTATCCATAAAGCAGAAGCTGAAACTGGCGAGCGCAAAGGTCACTACCTGAACGTTACTGCACCAACTGCTGATGAAATGATGCGTCGTGCTGAATATGCTAAAGAAATCGGCGCGCCGATCATCATGCATGACTACCTGACTGGTGGCCTGTCGG
The DNA here is from genome assembly GCA_937894085.1 of uncultured Gammaproteobacteria bacterium. GTDB lineage: Bacteria > Pseudomonadota > Gammaproteobacteria > JACNJF01. The sequence continues at coordinate 16,435 of CALCSG010000094.1, forward strand.
CTAATACTCAGCTGGCTCAATGGTGTCAGAACAACGGTATGCTGTTGCACATTCACCGTGCTATGCACGCGGTTCTTGACCGCAACCCGCACCACGGTATTCACTTCCGCGTATTAACTAAAATTTTACGTCTGTCTGGTGGTGATCACCTGCACTCAGGAACTGTTGTTGGTAAGCTGGAAGGCGATCGTGATGCAACTCTGGGCTGGATCGACATCATGCGTGATTCATTCATCAAAGAAGATCGTTCACGCGGTATCTTCTTTGATCAGGACTGGGGTTCAATGCCTGGTGTTATGCCTGTTGCTTCCGGTGGTATTCACGTATGGCACATGCCTGCGCTGGTTAGCATCTTTGGTGATGATTCCTGTCTGCAGTTTGGTGGCGGTACATTAGGCCATCCATGGGGCAATGCAGCAGGTGCTGCAGCTAACCGTGTTGCGGTTGAGGCCTGTGTTGAAGCCCGTAACATGGGAGTTGAGCTGGAAAAAGAAGGTAAGGATATTCTTACTAAAGCAGCTGCTCATAGCCCGGAACTGAAGATTGCCATGGAAACATGGAAAGAGATCAAATTTGAATTTGATACGGTAGACAAAATCGACGTAGCCCACAAATAAGCGGCGTCCTTTACCGTGATACCGCGTTAGTTGCGGTTCTGCGTTGCTCACGTATTGCATATACGCTGCGCTACTCGAACCGCAACTGCCTTGTCTCACGGCAAAATACCTGCTTCTTTGAATATCATTAATTTTAGATTGGAGTAAATCACATGAGTGATGTACAAGATTACAATTCAAGCCTGAGCGATGCCGCTCAGAGCCGTAAATATGAAACTTTTTCTTACCTGCCACCGTTAAGTGCTGAATCCGCTCGCGCTCAAATTCAGTACATCGTGGACAAAGGCTGGAACCCTGGTATTGAACACACAGAACCAGAAAATGCTATCAGCAACTACTGGTATATGTGGAAACTGCCTATGTTCGGTGAAACTGACGTAGACGTTATCATGGCTGAAATTGAAGCCTGTCATAAGGCGCATCCGAACAATCATGTTCGTCTGATGGGTTTTGATAACTTTGCTCAGTCTGCCGGTACAGCAATGGTTGTACACCGTGGTATTTCTGTATAACAGGCGCGATATATCAACATGTAGTTAATTCGAGCCCCTGTGTGAAATCTTCGGGCAGGGGCTCTTATCTAGTTGCAGTTAGTTCTCATGTTGATGCGATTTAGTGTGCAGTAGAGCGGCCTGTTCATTACACTGGGATGTACTTTTTAACAACTTTAAGGTTTAAACCATGAGCAGACCGGATAAATATATAGGAATAGACAACGAAGTTAATGGTGGTATGACCACAATTGGCAAAATTATTCGTGATGCCTGGGTTTTCGGGCTGATTGAAGAGACAGAAACCTGTAAAGGATGGAATTTTGCCGGTGTCGATGCATTACTGGATAAAGTCAATAAAGAGTGGGATAAGTATGGTTGCCTGGTGAGCCAGTTGCCGCCTGAACTTTTTGAGAAGCATCAGCGGATTCATGATAAAGCCATTGCTGAGGCACGTGCTGCAGGCTGGTCGGGAGAAGCAGAGACCGATGATGAAAAATAGCATGTAATTGCTCAGTTTTTATCTCTAAAGTAATCGTGTTTGTTGAGTCAACAGGGTTACCTTATAAATGAAAACTTCTGATTAACAGTTAAACAAACGAGAGAACCCACCATGTCTGTTACTGAAAACGTTGTAGATGTCGAACAATATAAAATTACTGAAGAACCTTACTATGAGCCTGTAGGCAACGAGTTAGCGTTATACACGTCGGCCTATGCTGTGCGTATGCCGATGATGATCAAGGGTCCTACCGGTTGTGGTAAGTCTCGATTTGTTGAACACATGGCCTGGAAACTGGGCAAACCGCTAATTACGGCGGCATGTAATGAAGACATGACCGCATCTGATCTGGTGGGTCGATTTTTACTCGATAAAGACGGAACCAAATGGCAGGATGGCCCGTTAACGACTGCAGCCAGAATCGGCGCTATCTGTTACCTGGATGAAATTGTTGAAGCGCGTCAGGATACCACGGTTGTTATTCACCCGTTGACTGACCACCGTCGCAGTCTGCCATTAGATAAAAAAGGCGAACTGATCAAGGCGCACCCTGACTTCCAGCTGGTTATTTCGTATAACCCCGGCTATCAAAGCTTAATGAAAGATCTGAAGCAATCGACCAAGCAACGTTTTGGTGGTATGGATTTCGATTACCCTGAAGAAAAAATAGAAATTAATATCGTTGCAAGAGAATCTGGTGTCGACGTGGCAACTGCAGAAAAGCTGGTGCATATCGCACAACGGGCACGTAACCTGAAAGGTCACGGCCTGGACGAAGGTATTTCTACCCGTCTACTGGTTTATTCGGGTCAGTTGATTGCCGAAGGCGTTGAGCCTCTGGCAGCTTGCAGTATGACTATGGTGACACCGTTAACGGATGATCCTGATATGCGCGATACACTAAATGCTGCGGTAGAAACATTCTTCGGTTAAACCATTACCTGGTTAAACTATTCGTTTATCAGCAGGACATATTATGTCGATAAAACTTGAAGACTACGAAGAGTTCCTGAGTAAGGCTGCTCCCGAAATTCGGGATGTATTGAATAGTACCTTTCAGGAAGCTTCGCGTGTAATGTCACCTGCAGGCTTGCAGGAATATATGGATGGTGCCAAAAGCCTGTGTAATCTGGGGCGTGGTTCCGGTGTGGTCATTTCCTATTTGCAGGAAATGCCTCTTGTGGCTAAAGAATGTGGAGAAGACGTAGTTGGTGACTGCATCACAGCGGCACTTAAACTGTCTTCAATGACCTCCGGTGAAGTAGTGGCTTTGCTATTCGGTAGTATGCCTAGCGCAGCGCGTAACCTGGGTGATGCGGAGCTTTTTCGCGGATATTTAACCCTGATACATCAACTGGCCTCGACTGCCTCGCGTGGTGTGCGGCCGATGCTAAATCATATCGATGAGCTTCTTTCAAAATTAACTCTGAGTGGTCTGCGTCGCTGGGCTAATTTTGGTGCTCAGGCGTATCGTCGTGATTTTAATAATCTGACATCCTACTTTAACCTGGAGTCTGCCGACAGTCGTGCGATGCTACAGAAAGAGCGTCGTGGCATTCTGTTTATTAAAACCCAGCGTAAACTCAATTTTTACCTGCGCGCACTGTGGGGAAGGGACTTCTTTTTACGTCCGACCGGTGCGGATTTTGCGGATTTTCGTCCCTTCATTGAGCACAGAGTGTTACATTTGCCGGATGCACTGGATGATTATGGTGACGTAGCCGGGCTTGAAGTTTATCGCGCCACAGCCGCGCACATGGCAGCGCACATGGTTTATTCCACGGCGCCAATTTCTGCCGAGGGTCTGAGTCCTGCGCAAATGTTTTTTATTGGTTTGATAGAGGATGCTCGAGTTGAATATAAAGCGATCAGAGAGTTTCCAGGCCTAAAGAAACTCTGGCGTCTATTGATGGAAGTTCCCGGTGAAGAAGCACCGGAGCATCCGACCATGCCGATTCTTGAGCAGTTCTCGTTAATGTTGCTGGATGATACAGCGATTTCAGATGATGCTGAATTGAACGTTTTTGCGCAGAAATTTCATGACGAAATCGAACAGCAACAGGATGATAACAATTTCTGCTGGCATCTTGGACTGGAAGTATTCAACCTGTTTTCAGCTCGAAAGGAAGTGCCTAGCTTACGTATTCTGGAACGCATCGATATACCATATCGTGATGATAATCGTTATGTATGGGAATTCGAAGAATTTAGCTGGGATGTGCAAGAAGAGTATGTGCCAGCCAGTCAGCGTCAGGTTAGAAAACAGGTCAGCGTGATTGAAATGGCGAATGAAGTGGATTGCGAACTGGCCGGTGATGATGCTCAGGAAATCTGGACCTGTTCAACTAATATGCGTCCGTATGAAGATGATCTGACCGATGGTCAGGTTAGCTTTAATGATATGTGGGGTAAGGAACCTGTCTCTGATCCTTTTCATTATCAGGAATGGGATTACCAGATTCAATTACATCGACCCGACTGGGCCACAATTTACGAACGTCGTCCGAGCAGGGGTGACCCGCAGGATATTTATGACATTATCACCGAATACCGACCTGTGGCGCATCGTATCCGCCAGATCATTGACCTGTTGACGCCGGAAGGCGTTCAGCGAGTGCGTAATATGGAAGATGGTGATGAAGTCGATATTAATGCTGCAATCGATGCGATGATAGCGATACGCATGGGTGAGCAACCGAATACCCGTATAACGATGCGCAATGTGTTAAAAAGTCGTGACCTGTCGGTGGTACTTTTACTTGATTTATCTGAATCAACTAATGAAAAAATGCAGGGCTCTGATAAAACCGTATTACAGTTAACGCGTGAAGCTGCCACGTTGGTATCCACTGCTATCGAAGGCATAGGTGACCCGTTTGCAGTGCACGGGTTTGCATCCGACGGACGTCATGATGTGCAATATCATCGTTTCAAGGATTTTAACCAGCATTTCGATGATGACGCGAAGTCTCATCTGGCGGGCATGAAAGGTGGCTTGTCTACACGTATGGGTGCCGCGCTCCGCCATGCAGGTCACCACCTGTTAAAACAGCAGGAAAAACGCAAACTGATTTTACTGGTGACTGATGGCGAACCGGCCGATATCGATGAGCGTGATCCGCAGCATCTGCGTCACGATACGAAGAAGGCAGTGGAAGAACTGTATTCGACAGGTGTATTGACTTATTGCCTGACGCTGGATCCGAATGCAGATGATTATGTGAAGCGAATTTTCGGGCAGAATAATTACACGATCATCGATAATGTGGATCGCCTGCCGGAACAGTTACCTACACTGTTTGCCAGTTTAACGGGTTAGCCGACAGGACTGGCAGGTAAGCATGAGCCGAGTTTTGACGACAGGTCTGTTAATCGGCTAGTGGAGCTGATGCAACAGGAACTGGAAACAAAATTGGCAACTATCCGACCGGATAAAATAATTTAAAGCCTGGAGGGGATTGGAGATGGCACTGGTAAATATGCGCGATATGCTACATCACGCTTATGATAATAATTATGCAGTGGGTGCCTTTGATCTCGTTAGCCTGGATTTTCTGGAAGCCGTTGTTGATGCCGCTGAAAGTTGCAGAGCCCCGGTCATTCTGAGTATTGCGGAACCCCACTTCAGCCATTTTGATTTTGAACTGATAATGCCTGCTGTTGAGGCAGCGGCCAAACGGGCTTCCATTCCGGTAGCTATCCAGCTCGATCATGGCAGCAGCCTTGAGTCGGCTATTAAAGCTATTAATCTGGGCTGTAATGGACTGATGCTGGATGCTTCTGATAGCGAGTTACGTGAAAATGTAAGAGTAACCCGTTCAGTTGTTGAAATGGCGCATAGTTGCGGGGTTCCAGTGGTTGGTGAGTTGGGTTATGTAGCAGGTTATGAAGGAGAGGGTGCTGAATTACATCCCGGAGCGACTTTGCTGACCGTTCCGGCCGAAGCCAAAAGTTATGTAGAGCAAACCGGAGTAGACTTTCTGGCAGTGTCTATCGGTACAGTTCAGGGGCGACAAAAGGGACGAGCTAAACTAGATTTTCAGCGCCTGAAGAAGCTCAACGAAGCAGTCAATATTCCGCTGGTTATTCATGGTGGTAGTGGTTTAAATGATGAGCAGTTTCGAAAATTACCGACCATGGGTGTAGTAAAGATTAATTACTATACGGCTTTATCTGATGTGGCTGCCAGGGCTATGCGCACAGAATGTAAAAATAATTCTGCAGGTAGTTTCACGGATCTGAAAAAAGGGGTTAAAGAAGCGATTTGCGCTGAAGTGCAACGCTGCCTAAAACTGTGGGGTAGTGCTGGTCGTGCGGCAGAAGTGCTTGCCCAGTGTGCTCCCTGGTCAGTTGTGGAACAACTGATAATCCACAATGTGTACCACATGGATGATGTTCAGCTCGGGCGTTTAATGTCTGAAAGCCGGGCTTTATTGACAGCAATCCCGGGTGTGCGAGAAGTTTTCAGTGGAGATGCTCTGCGTGAAGATGATAAATATAAATTTTGCTGGGTGATACGTTTCGCCAATAAGACAGTGATTGATAGTTTTACTCAGCACCCTGACTTTTTAAATTTCAGCAAAAAACTGTTCAAGTCTTATGCCTGTGAATCAGTCACCATCAATTATCAGGAAAATCCCAGAATCACTGGACTGGGACATAGTTAATACCAAATTTTTCTTGAACATGGATCAGTAAATGGTGAGTTGAATTTTACTGGCCTGTTCGAGCACATAATCACGAAATTTTTCAGCCAGAGGTGACAGCCGTTTATCTTTACGTTGCACCAGATACCAGGAGCGACGTAACGGGAAACCTTCTGCATCAATAATTTTTAGACGCCCTTCTTTCAGCTCATGTTCGAGTGTATGAATCGATGCTACTCCCAGCCCTAGACCTGTTTCTACCGACTGCTTAATCGCATCATTGCTATTCATTTCCATATTGGTGTTGAGTACTCTATTATGCTCAATAAAAAACCTTTCCATGGCCAGTCGTGTGCCTGATCCAGACTCTCTAACTACAAAGCCATGTTCCAGTAACTGATTGACGGTGGCTATTTCGTTTTGTAATGCCAACGGGTGTCTGGGCGAAGCAATAACTACCAGCGGATTATCCATGAACGGAATGGTGTTAATGTTGAGGTTTTCCGGAGGTTGACCCATTAATACGATATCGGTTTCATTGTTCTCCAGCTGTTCGATAATACCTTCACGGTTGGTCACATCAAAGCTGATGTGTAATTCAGGGTTTAACTCTTTAAAAGATGCCAGTAACTTGGTGGCTATGGCCGAGACAGTGGATGCAACCACCAGATTAAGTCGACCCTGGTGGCCTTCGGTAATCTGTTTTAAATGCTGATCTGTCTGTTCGATTTGCTGAAGGATATTTCTGCTTAATAACAACATTTCATGACCTGCATCAGTTGGCTGTATTTTTCGACCGTGTTTGCTTAGTAACGGTGTTCCTACAACCGCCTCTAACTGTTTGATTTGCATAGAAACAGCGGGTTGAGTCAGATGTAAGGTCTTTGCGGCCAGGGTAAAGCTCTGTTGAGTCGAGACCTCCAGAAAGACCTTAAGCTGCCTGATAGTAATATTCATTTTCGAATTACCTACCCAATAGTAATATTTGTTGTTCTATTATAAGGTTTTACTTATGTAAATCATCAAAAACTATGAATAGGCTTTATAGAAGCAAAAGACTATATTGCCGGCTTGTTTTAAAGCCGACCTTTTTTATAGGGCTATTCAGATGACTAAATTTGGTAGGTCTGGTTGGGTTAAACGAACGATTTTGAGTGAAAACACTTGTTATTAACTAACTAATTGAGGAGATCTACAATGGATCAGTCCGCACGTTACGCAGACCTAAGCCTGGATGAAGACGAGCTATTAAAAGCTGGTGGTCACATCTTAGTTGCTTACACTATGACACCTATGCCTGGTTTTGGCGGTTATCTTGAAACTGCAGCTCACTTTGCTGCTGAATCATCAACGGGTACAAACGTTGAAGTTTCTACAACTGATGACTTCACTAAAGACCTGGATGCAATGGTTTACGAGATTGATGAAGCTAAAGGCATCATGAAAATCGCTTACCCTTGTGGTTTGTTTGACCGTAATATCATTGACGGTCGCGCAATGGTTGTCTCATTCCTGACTCTTGCTATTGGTAATAACCAGGGCATGGGTGATGTTAAATGTGCACAAATGGTCGATTTTCATGTTCCTAAGCAAATGCTTGATATTTTTGATGGTCCTTCCATGGATATCACTGACCTGTGGAATATCCTGGGTCGTTCACGTACTGATGGTGGTTACATCGCTGGTACTATCATCAAGCCCAAACTTGGTCTTCGTCCCAAGCCTTTCGCAGAAGCTGCATACCAGTTCTGGTTAGGTGGCGATTTCATCAAGAATGATGAACCTCAAGGTAACCAGATTTACGCTCGCATGAAAGACGTAACTCCTCTGGTTGCAGACTCTATGAGACGTGCCCAGGACGAAACTGGCGAAGCCAAAATCTTCTCTGCAAACATTACTGCTGACGATCACCACGAAATGTGTGCTCGTGCTGACTACATTCTGGAAACTTTTGCTGAGAATGCTCATCACGTTGCTTTCCTGGTTGACGGTTATGTTGGCGGTCCTGGAATGGTTACAACTGCGCGTCGTAACTACCCTGGTCAATACCTGCATTATCATCGTGCTGGCCACGGTGCGATTACTTCACCATCTTCAGTACGTGGTTACACAGCATTTGTTCTGGCTAAACTTTCACGTCTTATGGGTTCTTCTGGTATTCACGTAGGCACAATGGGCTACGGTAAAATGGAAGGCGGAGCTGATGACAGAAACATTGCATACATGATCGAACGTGACAGTGCTGATGGTCCTTTCTATCATCAGGAATGGTTCGGAATGAAGCCTACTACGCCAATTATCTCTGGTGGTATGAATGCACTACGTCTTCCTGGCTTCTTTGAGAACCTGGGTCACGGCAACGTAATCAACACTTCTGGTGGTGGATCATACGGTCATATCGATTCACCTGCGGCTGGCGCTAAATCTTTACGCCAGGCATTTGAATGCTGGACAGCTGGTGCTGATCCAATCGAATTTGCTAAAGAGCATAACGAATTTGCTCGTGCATTCGAATCTTTCCCAGGTGATGCTGATAAGCTTTATCCTAACTGGAGAGAAAAATTGGGTGTTCATAAATAAGAAATTCGTTAACGAATTCTTAATTGGAACAACCAAAAGGAACCTCTGCCTTCGGGCA
>CALCSG010000095.1 GCA_937894085.1 uncultured Gammaproteobacteria bacterium
TTTGTTCAGTGAGCTTTAAGCGAGACCCCGCTTTTACGCTGAGCAGTTACAAATATTTTAACATTCACCCGGTATTTATTATTTCTACTGCTGATTATTCCACAAGTCAGTTCTGCGGCTATCGATATTACTGTGGATGTCACTGGTGCTGCTGAAAAAGGATCAACAATCTCCAATAAAGTATTCGTTGAAAGGCTGGAATTAAGCTTTCCGAATAATCGTGTCAGTCAGAGTGTGGCGATTGATACCAGGGGGTTTTACGCTAAGGCACGTTTTAAATACCTGGGTAACGGGCCTTTGACTATTAGCTGGATGGTTGATGGTCGGGTTATTTCTCAAACAACTGAAATCCTCAGTTTTGGTAAGGAAGTCGAAGTTCGTTCGGATAAAAATAACGCATATTTACCTACTTTCATGCGTGGTAATCATGTTGTTTCGGTTGAATTACGAAATAGTTCCGGAGCTATCAATTTAGCCACTCGAAATATTAAATACTTTGTAACCGATGGAGTAGAAGAGTTTCAGCCAGGCAGTGGTTTGCAGCTGATGTATCCGAAAAATAGATCGGTTGATCCTCACAACTTTCATTTCCGCTGGAAGGGGCTGAATAATTTTCAGGCTTATCAACTCGAAGTTGAAAGACTGGCGACAAAGGCTGTGAGGTCTTCTACTGTCATCAAAGCCTTAACTAAAATTGATGTGTATGCGGCTTCTGATAGACAACGCTCAGATTTGATCGCAGGTGAGTATCGCTGGCGTGTTAAAGGGCTGTATAAAGATAATAAGATTAAACCTCTTACATCTGACTGGGCAAGTTTTGAAGTAGATGCAGCACAGCAATCCGGTGGTGTTGTTATAACAGAAGTTAAGGCCATAGATGGTAATCGACTGGTTAAAACTTTACCCATATTTCAGACTATCCAGCAGGAAATTCCTGCTGAACTGCGATTAACTGAGCCTCAATACCTGATCGGGCAAAGCAGTATCACGGCAGGAGAAATCTATAAAGTTCAGGTCAATGTGCAGAACACCGGTATTCTGGATCGTACCGACCTTATGCTGGCTATTCGTAACAAGGGTGAACTATTAGGGCGCTTTCCGTTAAATATATCATCAGGCAAAGGCGCATCAGTCATTATTCCTCTGCAAGCATCAGCCATAACCACGACCCGCTTTGAAAGTCTTGATATACAGATACTAGCGAATAATGTGATGCTGGATGAAGCAGCAGTCAATCTATCGCTGGAACCTCGTCTGCGTCTTGATCAGTTAGACTTCAACGAAGTCAATGCTAATTCGGCAGGTGATTTTCCTATTGCCGATCCATTCGGTTGTGGTCGAGGAAGTAGTCCTGATAAAAATCTGGCTTTTAGTCGTGTAGTTTCGGCAAGGAATATTGCACAAACCGAATCAGAACAACAGACGACTCTGCAACAGGGATATTTTCAATTCGATCAGAATGAACAGGTTAAGTTTACTGTTTATTTTAAAGATCTGGGGTTGGGAGACTGGTTTACAGCCTCGGTCAGCGCCTGTAATGCGAATGTCCTGCTACCGGGTGATCGTCTGGCGCTGGAAGATGAAAGGGATGATCTTGTTCAACAATTACAACATTGTCGGGCTGAGAATATTAACGGCAATATCGACAAGGCCTGCGGCTCAATCATTACCTCCATCCAGAGCATCACGATCACTCTGGCACAGGCCGATGCCGCGCTGGGTAACACGAAAATACCGCTGAAGTTTATTGCCTGGCCGCTGGACCGTTTCGGGCAGATTAATGCTGAACCAATAGTGATAGGTTCTGTTGCGCTGGACAAAGGTTTTGACGGCCTGTTAACCAGTGCGCAATGGCGCATTCCGCATTCAGGTCAATACAAAATATCGTTGAATGACATTGGCGAATCTGCGGATTTATACGCGACCCTGGCTGGTGGGTTTCCGCGTTATGTTCATGCTGCCGGTTTTGTGCTTGATCTGCAGCAGCTTGATGCTGGCTCCAGCATTACCAGCCTAAATCCACGTCAGGCCATAGTTTCGGGGTCTGCATCGACAGGGTGGTTAGGAGATACGGGAAACAGCCAACTGATTTTAGATTTCAACCAGATTTCAATCAGCATGAGTAACCCGCTGCACGGAGAGTTAAGTGGCGGGGAGATTAATTTACGTCGGGTGCCGAATATGATCATCCCGCAATTACGCTTATATCAGGAAATCTATGAGTTGCTCGATCTCAACCTGAGTTTAAGTGGTGCCGTGGCTGATCTCAGTTACCGCCTGCCGGATGGTTACAATCGTGCCAATACAGCCCCGCAAACCAGAACGTTTAGCAAGGCGGGCCTGGGCAATAGCAATTTAGTTAATGGGTTCTCGACCACAACCACTAGCGGCAGACCAACAGGCACGATTACATCAGTCCAGTCCCAGCCTGCAACGATAATCGAGGCGTTTCCCTCACAGGCACAGGCATCTTCAAATGCAGGTGAACTGATTAATTTTACTAACGTCGATGTGTATAACGGTGGAGAATTTATTACGCGTTTTGATTTTGATAACAGCTGGGCAGATAAACAGCTGAAAGGTTTTGACCTTGCGCTTAGACTTAAAGGGAGCACACTGGTTATAGATGCTTCACCTCACCTGAGTTATAGCGATTACACACAACAGCAGAACTTTACCGGTAACGGCATCCACAATGCTTTAATTAGAGTCAAGGTCAATCGCAGTAATGACCTGTTCAATGTGTCCAATGCAGATAATGCATTTATCTATGGTAAAGGCAACTGGTTGATGTATGGCAACGAAGGACTAAGCGGCGAAGATATTGAAGTTTTACCCGTTTCCGCGGTAGGCAGTTTTTTTAATCAGCAGGCGGATTCTGAACTATCCCTGATACAGCCCTTTGGGGTTACCCTTAGAATCGATGGCGGTATTTTCAATCTGCAGAATTCACAGGTCGGTGGTATCGATTTTTCCGGTTCTGTATTGCTGCCGCAAACAGCCGATAGCACAGTATCTTCCAGCACCTCGATAGATTTTCAACATCTCGCAAGACGACAAACTGCGGCTTTAGATGCAGGCCCGATTTACAGTACAGAAAATATTCAACTAACAGACCAGCGTTTCTCAGTCGGTGTGTTTGACTATCAACCACAAACAGCACGCCTGAATATCGGCAGTAACCTGCTTCAGGATGCGGCTTCACCGGTGAGGCCGCAAAACCTGGAACAGATGGAATACCGGGACCTGGATAACTGGTACGCGGATTTTTATCCTTCATTGAATGATCAGGCGGGCCTGTTATTAAGCAATGGTCGTCTGTCAAAAAGCTGGGAAAAGATTGGCGACGTATCATCGGCGCAGCTTAATGTTGTGCCGCGCGGGGCATTCCTGGTCAATCAGGCGGGGTTACATGGCCAGTGGGCAGAAATCACCGATCCACAGCACTATCTGATCAATGCTTTCGATACCAGCCTGTCGGGTCTGTGGCTCAAGTTTAAAGACTCAGCACTAATTGATTCGTATGCCAGTGGTCTGTTAAATATTCCTTATCCTGTGCAGCAAAGTTTTGCTTTCAATGGAAAAATAAACCAGCAGGCTGACATTCAAATCGCATCAAATGCGCTAAAAATGCCTCAATTGGCACAAACTCGTGGTTACCTGGATTTACCTTACTGGCATGCGCGGCTGACACTTCCAGCCAGTAATCAACAAAGCAGTCAGGTGCGACAAATCCCTACCAGTCGGCAGAGTAGACCTGTTAGTACCATTCAATCACCCCTGTTATTCGACGCTGAAAACCAGCGCATTAAATTGCGGGATATGGGTTTAAGCCTGGAGGTCGATGAATCAAAAGGTGGTGAAGAGTTTATCAGTACAGACGGTAGCATTCCTTTTTCAATTGATACTTTTATTCTGCCTAACGGCCAACTGGCTAAGACCTCGGTTAGCTCCACCGGTGATTTATTTTTCATCGGCCAGAAATTTGAACCTGATACTAATGCAGCCATCACTTTTATCCCTTATTTCGGAAATCATCAGCCGCCTGCCGAGGATATAGCCGCTACCGCACAGCCATTAGTCGAAATCACCGGCGCAGTCAATTTTGGCGTGTTTGGGCCGCAGCAGGTGAAAATTCAACACACCGCAGTAGGTGCCAGAGTGCCTGAAATCAAACGTGCGCCTGAGGTTAATGAGTATTGGGGTGATGGGGCGATCAGAATCAATGCAGATTTAAAATTTGTCAATTCTTTTGGGTTAAATCCATCCAGTGTGGGCAGTTATGTAAATGACAGCGCAACCGGGGTGTCAGGGCAGAGTGTCGATATTGATAATGCGCAAGCTTTCAAGGCCTTTGTAGGTAAGGCCGATCTGGTGATTATTGACGCTATGTCCATCAAGGGTCTGGCCGAAGCTGGTCTGCATGGTGAGCAAAGTATGGATGAAAATGGCAACTGGTTGCCAGCGGGTAATAATCAGGTGGCTTATGAACGTCTTGGCCTGGGTGCCGGTGCCGATCTACTCAAAGCAACACTGGCGGGTGTGCGTGGCATGGAAACGGCTACCAGATTAGGTGGTGCGACAATCAGTGGTGTGACCGGGGTAGAAGGAGCCGGTCAACAACTGGTTGACCTGGGAATTGAAGCGGTTAGCTTTGTTGAATCGGTTGCCCTGGCAACCGGTATTGGAATTGCCAGTGGCGGAGCCGCAGCGACTGAGGAAATTCGTCACGCCATCGATAACGGGCTGGCAACAACCAGTTCCGGTATCAATTTATTGAGGTATATCTGCGAACAGGATACCGATTGTATGGACGATACTGCCATGCAACTGGATATAGCCTCATTACTGGTACGCGTGGCCGGTTCAGTCACACACTTTGATCAGCTTAACCCACAGGAGCTGGCAAGTATCAGCCTGCAAACTCTGGATATAGGCATACCGATATTACAGGGTGTCGATCTGGATCTGGCATTGAGCATGTCTGGTGCTCCTGACCTGCCGGTCACGCTGAATGATAAGAAGACAGCAGGTTTGTCTGCAGCACACACCGTCGTCGGCGCAGCACGCAGTATCGTCGATAAAAACGGTCGAATCTCTTTCAACGACTTTATCAATATCTCGCGTCGTTCGGTTAAAGCAGCCCGTGATATGAGCCAGATTAGCGAAATAAGAACAAACCTGAATGGAAGCGCTGAGGAAATGATAGACCTGTCAATCGCACTCGCTGAAGCATCCATTAATCTGGTGCAGGACCTGTCCGATCGCGACAGTCTTACCAGGCTGGGTGACATTACCAGTCAATACATGTCAATGCTATGCAGTGAATCCGACAATCTGGCTCCTTTATTCAGGGAGGTCGGTTTACCGGCAGAATCTGATCATTTGATCAAAGCTATGATGAATAACTCAAATACGGTATTGAATAAACTTGCTGTAGAAGGTTTACCGACCTCCGAACAACAAATTGTCGGTCAGTTCCTGGTCTCTTTACTGGAATCATTAAGTGAAGGTAGTCAAAGCTTACAGGGTTGCTCAGCCCCGGCAATAGCGGAAGCACCAATGGTTCAGGCGATGTTGAAAATAGCCGCGCATAGCCTCAAACCCATGACCGGAGCACTCAATGATGAAGGCAAACAGATAGGCTGGGCATTACAGGGAGTCAGTCTATCAATAGATGCAACCGAGAATCTGGCTACACAGATGCATCTGGCAGTTCCTTTGCAGACTACTCAGATAAAACAGGTTCTAGCTCGATTACAGAGTACTTTTGAAACCCTCAACAGTGGTTTGGTCGATGCTGATCAGAGCGCTCGCGCACAAACGGTTTTACGCCTCGCCAGGGGCATTCCTGCTGCATTTTCAGAACTGCTGGAAAATGCATCGAGTCAGGCATCCGAGTTAATGGGGATTTACCTGGTATTGATGGAAGAGCTGGAAAAACTCATCGTCCAGGCCCCCGAGATTGCAGATAATAATCTGCAAGGGGTCGATTTTTATGCGTTACCGCTAGCCCTGATCAATGATACACAGGACCTGTCGCTGTTGAACCAGTGCCAGAAATTTGGCCTCGCGAATCTGGCACATGTGTTGTCCGTAGGCCGTGAACTGAGCAGCGGTACACCCGCACTGTCGAGCCTTATCGACAGGACCAGGACAATTTATAGCAATATCAAACAATGCGACCCCACAGGTATCACTGCATTACCGGAAATACAACAGTTGATGGCCATGCTCGAACTGACTGCCTCGGTGGCGGACAACAATCAACAGGCACTGGCGCTGGTTAAAAATGCGTTACCGACGTTGATACCGCTATTTGTTGATAAAAGTGCCGCCATGATCGATGCAACCCAGGCACTGGTCACTGCTTTACCGGTAGCCGATTTTACGCGTGATGATCTCGGACCGACGCTGGATGCAACACTCAATCGATTACTCAGTGAATCCGAACTAAAAACAACCGACACACAGGCCATACGCTCTATCCGTGAGGCCCGCTCCATCATTAATCACGCAAACTTGAATATGGCTGGGTTGACGCTGACTCGAGATACAGCAGATAAGGTTATACAGCTTGAAGAGTTACGCGCAGACGGCTCCCTGAGAATTTTTAATCTGCAACTTGGTGTGGCAAGACAGAAATATCCAGAAGAGCATCCAGATTACCTCGGCGGCCTGGAAGAATTTCTCAATAATGTGGCCTATACCGACACGTTTAATTTTGATGAACTGGATGAAGTCGATAAGAAAAGCCTGTTTACACCATTCTGGGACAACCTGATTGATAACGGTAGCCTTTATAGCAGAAGCTATAAGGATGCCAGTAAGAATACCATCCAGATTGATGCGACAGACGAGGTGATACTGGTCAAGATTATCGATGCCATCAGTTATGCCAGTTTCACACCACAACGCGTAATCTCGGTTTCAAATATACCACCCAGGGAAGCGACTGCAGCCAGCATTGACCTGGTAATGGATCAAATTTGGACAGCGGATATTTATCGTCCCTATTCAGCTGACAATCCAGGTTGTCATTTCGGTGAAGGTTGTGCCTACAGAACAGTCGCTGGAAGCGCTATGTTATCGGTGCAGTCGGTCACCAATCCGCAACATTTTGCGATCTATATCGATCAGCAGGAAAACCGCTCGAGTTTGAATGAGATACGACCCTCTGGATCTCTATTAGAGTTTAACGGTTATATCAACAGTAGCGAAAACGGCTGGAATCCATCCTGGAAAATAACTTTCATCAATAATGGTGAATTGTCCATTAAACAGGGTAGTAGCAGCGAGTATATAAACCTCGGGGATAGTTATGGCGTCGATTCACCCATGGAAATCCCGGCCTTACTGAATAACGCGGATAGTTTTCTGCAACGTCAGGTCGTCAACGGCAATGATATCTGGAATTACATTCACGCTGACAGGGCGGTACACAGTTTTGGTGATGGTGAATGGGAAATTTATAGCATGCCTCAACTATTACCTGCGGGGACGCCTGTGCCCGCGCCTGATCAGCGCATCGCTGTTGCCACGCTGACATTACTGGCCAGGGGAAACAGGATGGGTATCACCGAAGATCCTGCTGGACTGACCGCTACGGCGACCAATCAAGGTCAAACGGTATTAACCATTCCTGCTGCAGATTCTGCAAATATTATTACGATTCCTTTAACCGGTGATAATGCCGGTGAGGTGATGTTGGGGAATACAGCGATTGCTGTAGCCTCAGTGGCGAATGTTAACCCTTCAGATGTAGCCTCTAGCGAACTTCAGGCGGATGGTAGCCAGTTGATTATGCTCAACGATAGTTCCAGCGTACAGCTACAGGGATCTGACCTGGATAATTTAAAGATTACTCGAACCACACGGATCGAAATTAATACGGATGCAAATGGGAAGTCAGACAATGTTAACTTTCGCACGGTGCAGATTCAGTATTGTGAGGATGGTAGTGTTTCATGGGCGGCCTGTCCGGCACAGCAACAGTTTGACCGGAGTTTTGATTATGTCTGGGTAACGGATTATTCGAGTGAGCAGGGTTATGTAGAGGTTGATCTGAATAACCGTCCGCTAATCACACCGGCAACAGGTATAAATGCATCGATCAAACACCAGAAGTGGGTTGAGATTTTCACGCTCGAGCAAGTGTTGCTGCAACAGCCCTCTGAACAGGGCTTACAGCAATTGAAGTTGATCGTTGATGAGGCGCAAACCCTCGGCTTACCCGTCAACGAATTACTCAGTCAACAACGTTATATTACAGCACGAATTATCAACCTGCTGATGATCAAGTACTTTAATGAACTCGATGAGTTTGCCAATAATTTTTCCAAACAGCAGTACTGGATGCAAAACTCGAGCGCTTCACCGATTACTAAAATCCGTTTACTGATCGATCAATTACCGTTAACTGGATTCGGCACCAACACAAATTTTAACAATCGTTACCTTGAAGTCCTCAACCTGAGTTATCGACTGTACCTGCATGATCTCGGCAATCTGCAAATTGGTAACAGTAACCTGCAAATAACGGCTGATTTGAGCAATAAAATCTCAAGTCTGCTGGAGATAGTCGGCAGGATGCACGAGATGGGTGATGTTTCGTCAATTACCACTAATTTTGATGTTGCCTGTGATGCTGTAGCACAGGTGCAGAACTACATCCAGACCGATATTTATAACAACCCGAACTATGTCCCGCTGAATAGTGATTTTCAAATGATCATTAATATCGAAGCCGCGAATGCTAGCCTGGCCTGTTCCGAAGACAGTAACCTGGCTGAATTCACCGAATTGTTCAGTAATTCGCTTCCCTCAGAAGATTATCAGGCATCGGTTAAAGTCATTCGTTTAAGAAGACTGGGGCAAAGTATTTTGCGTCAGGATCGAGATCTGGATGATTTTAATCACGATGGCTCACTCAATGCACAGGATGTTATTCACTATTATCTGAGTTCGATTATGGCGTTGAATCAGATCACTGATCTGCAACCACCCGCTGCGGAGGATTACCAGGACTGGATTCAACACATTCTGAATGTAGACCGACTCATTAAAGAAATCGATGGAGAAAGTTCACGTCGAAATGCTAACCCGAATGAAACTGCAAAATTTTATTCCGTCGAAGTGCTTGGCTTTAAAAATACTTTAATCAACTTACTCAAACAGAGCTGGGAAGAGGTTTATCAAGCGAAATATAACCAGTTTGTAAATGCTGCCGAAACCATCAGCCTGCAAGACCTGAAAGCACTCGCTAAACATTATGAAACCTATTCAGGCATTAATATACGGATTAAAAATGTCGGTATCGATGAACTTATTCAGGTAGAAGCCGGTGAATACCTCAAAGTTAACCTCGATAATGTCTGGTTGTCACCGCTGCAACAGATTAAAGCCAGGCAGACAGAGTGGCTGGATAATATCTGGTTGCAGTCCCCGATTGATAATCCAGGCATGCAGGTCATTGTTCAAAAACTGATCGAGCAGGATAGTTTGATCCAGTACCTGCTGAATAATCTTCCAGCTGATCAACTCGCGGGCATTCAGGGTTTCGAGGCACTCGTCAGCGGCAGGATGAACCTGCAAATGGATGCGGTCGAATCCGCTTTGGCTACACATGAGGGTACAGGCGATAGCATCAATCCTCTGGTAGAACCCATTGCTGTTATTAATGAGTTTTTAACATTCGTTCAAGTCAGCGATTCACAGGTTCTGTTTCAAAACCGAGTACAACAATTGCTGGATCAGGCGGTAAATCGGGTCAAAGATGATTATTCGAGAACCCAGTCAGAGTTACAGAAAATTATCGCCATCAATAGCGCAGTGAGCGGTAATAATTCAATGGTCATTGCTGGTCTTGAAGATAATGCTGAATTTCGCGCGGCTATACACGAAGCCGGTACCAATGCCATCTTTGCGGTAAGTAGTGGTGGCGATAGCGAGGATATCAGAGATTTCCTGGCTATAGTCGCTATTGAACAAAGCCTTAATTTTTCCAACCCGGAATGGTCGATCACCGATGTATATGAGCGAGTTCGCGAATTAATCCAGCAGGCGGAAAATGATTTACTCAGTAGCAATGATTTGAGCAAGATATCAATCTATCTGGAATTAATGGCACAAGCCCAATTACTGGGGATGGAAGACAATATGGATTTTGATCCAGTTGTTAGCGTACTGGGCTCTCATATCCGTGATCTGGCCAGCTGTGAAATAGTACACAATTGTACGATTACACATGTACGCAGCTACATAGAGTTATACGCAGAGCTTGACGCAATGGGATATGAAGGCCTCGAGTTCGGCCTTGCACAGGTCGAATCAATGACCGCAAGCTCGCCGGTCAGCATGGCCGAATCTTTACGTTATGTTAAGGATTTACCTGATCTTAAGAAAATTGTAACACGGGATAAAACGGGTCATGCAGGTCGACTGGCAGCGGCTGTGTCGATGGAACGGCTGGGTAATAATTTAGCGATATCGGATGTTGCCGGAAGGGCAGCCATTCGCAGCGTCATACTACGACTCAACACGCTCGCAGGTCTTACGCTACCTGTTGGGTCGATAAAGCCTTCTCCTGCCGATGATCCTCTGTTACTGGCAGCCAGTAGCCTGCAACAGAAACTGGACAACTGGGTTGCCGAGCTTACCGCAGAAATAATAGCCAACCCGATTGAAAATAATGGGCAGATTTTAAACGGTGGCATCCAGAATGTGGTTGATACGCTGGGTATCAGCGAAGAAGAGCTCAACGAGGTTGTGCTACCTGCTATTAATGGTGAACCAGCACAAACCAGAGTTGTGCGCGGCAGTAAATATCGATTGGCTGCAGAAGCACTAGCCGGAATTACGAATCGACAGGATGAAGCCTGGCGAGAACTGAGCTATCAGTTGCTACAGAATCTGCCTGATCCTGATATTACATCTGAAGGTGATTATCGACTTTCTGCTATAACTCAATTGACCGCTTTTATACTCAGCAGAGCAGGCCTGTTAGCCGCCGAATCAATCGATGCGGACAGTTTGCAACAGGTACCGGCAGGTGCCGTAATATTCACCCTGTTGAGTTTGCCTGCTGAACAGCAACCGGCGCAAAAGCTCGCCACATTAATAGAAACACAATTACTGTCACCCCTCGTGAGTGGTTCTAATGCAGAGCTAAACTGCAGTGCAGGATTGTTGCCCTGTGTGCTGGGTTCTAGCCTGCAATTCGTTGGTCTCGGTCTGGATTCTTTGATTACGGGCGTGCAACAGACTACCGCTACACCCGCCAGTGATGTAATCGAACCAGGACAGTTAGCCCTCTCTGTTGCGCAGCAACTGGCGTTAAACCTGGCCAGCCTGGGTAACAATGGTAATGAGGATGACTTCTGGTTCGGCCTGGCTGGAGAAGGTCTGGATATTGGATTAAAAGCCCTGGAGCAGGGTGCTGATCTGCAAAAACAGATTGTGACGGGAGGTCTTGCGCTGGCGAATAAGTTATTGCGCTATCAACCGGTTGATAATCTGGTTCAGAACCTGGCACAGCCAGTACCCATGGCATTCTATTTTGTCAGAGACGCCAGTGAATTATTAAAAGACAGTCTGAACGAAAACTCTGATCAACACTTACCCGTTGCGATTGCTCGTCTGAGCAGTAACGCAGTCACCGACAGCATTGGCCAGGTCGATCAAAACCTGGCCAGGTTCTCAACTGTGCTGGTGAACTGGCAACTCGATTTCGCCGATAATAACTGGTCGCTGATCGAAGCGGCGGCAGTCGGTACCATTAATGCTCAATCCTGGTTAAATGCCCTGACCCTTGGAAATGGGGTCGCAGCGCTGAGCTGTCGAATTAATGAATTAAACCTGCTGGGTAATGTGCAGATACCGGCTGCACTGGCGATGACGCCTTTCGTGTCGGCCAGTTCCCTGCTAGGCAATCAAACCCTGCTGGGGAACCCGGCTCAAGCATCTAAAATTCTGGTCGATCTGGCGGCTGATTTATCCAACGTCTGGTTCACACCTCTGTCCGCTAATTGTGATGAAATTTCAATACCGGTCGAGGATCAGGTACTGGCCAGACTTATGCGTCCGCTTAAGGACATAAATCTCAATAAAAAGCCCGATCTGATCGCGTTGCAACTGGTCGGTAATCTCGGCATAGGAGTGATGGATTCATTACTACCGAATACACCTTTCGCAGAGGTCATGAACCTGCTGTGGACAGGTCAGGCCAATGCGGGTGCGCTGAAGACAGGATCGGGTGTTAGTGATTTTATGAGTCTGGCTATGGCGGGTGAACCTGGAAATTTAACCACGGTATACTCGCAGGTAGAAACCATTCCACTGGTCGCAGCTGAGATTGTAGCGGTGATGGTCAGCAACCCGAATGACCCGTCAGCAAAAATACTTCGCCTGTTATCAGGTAATACTCAGCCGAATGATTTACTCGAGCCGGATCAACATAGAGGCAATGCGATAGTCTACAAAATTCCGCATTCTCTATTAGCCATACTGGGTGATGTGCGTAGAGCGTATACGCCGGGCAATGTAACGGATTTTGTTGATGACCCTGATTGGGGCTACCTGAAAACCATGCCGTTTATCTCTTTCGATAACGCTAGCAAAGTTCTAACAATTGTTGATGCAGATGCCTACGCTGCAGCTCTGTCGGATATTGTTGGAATGGCTATTGAACTTGATCCACGGGGCGCTATTACGGGTGTTCAGGGTACCGTATCGAGTGGCATTGCCGATGCTCAAGCCGGACTGGGTGAGGTCGCAGGTCAGGCTCGGAATACGATAGGAAACTCAAAAGAACTGGTCAGAAAAGGAGCAGTTACGGTAGCCGATATTGCACGTATGGGCATTAACGGAATTAGTACTTTATTAGATCCGGATTTTAACAACCAACAGGCGATAACAGATATACAGCAACATTCTGTGTTCAGTGATCTGGCCGGAAATACTGAGGGCTTTAGCGGCGTAAGCGGCGGATTGCAACGTGAGTGGCCAACAGGCAGTAACGATTTCGGTAACTTAACTCTCGAAATGTACGGTCAACTGGTATTTCCATTTATGGGTCGTCAGCTTGGCCTGATGCAACTGGTGAGCGGAGAAACCAGTCATCTGCATTTTGAGGGTGCTGCACAAACTGAAGGAGTGGGTGATCTGGTAGGTGGTTTGACCGGCAGCATGACGGCAGACCTGAGTGTTGGGACGGATCGTACTCTGGGCCTTGAGTACTTTGGAAGTATGGATTTATCGATCCTGTCGAACACTATCGCCGGGGCAAGCGTGAGTGGTTTGATCAATGACTTTGAGATTCCCGATGCACAAAATTTTGACCCGGCCGCTTACCTTGCTAAACAGGCGAGGGATATCGATATCGTGCAGTGTATGTCGGCGACCAGCCAGGTCGTTCCCTTCCCGCTGTCTATGACTGGCGTGGGTGCCACGGCAACGGTTGCCGGGTTTGCGGAAAAACAGGATATCGGTTTGATGCTGGGCACCCGTGTCGGCTTGACCGGAAACATGAATATGCCGGTATTTAACTCATTGCTGGGCATACAATTAGGTGGCACGGTTACGATTGGTTATAGCGCCGAGGTAGCGCCCGAGCAGAGACAGGGCAACATCGCGTTAAATAGTTGTGTCAGACCGGACATAACCCTCACCGTACTCGGCCAGACAATTCCAGTAAGTGGTGGCGAAGTCAGGGTAGAAACTTTTGTTGAAAATCAGAATGGCTCGCTCGCTTCCGGTTTGAAACTGCAGGTTGGTCTGGACTCTACAATCATGCAGGCCTTCTCAACAGAACTCGGCTGCGGTGGTTCCTTTCAGGAAGCTGTGGAAGGTTTATTTGTGGATCCCGGTGAGCAGGTTGCTAAAAGCGCCGCTGCGACAGTGATGTGCCCGTTGATGAATCTGTCTGAGCCCAGTCTATGGGTTGTCCTTAGAAATGTTTCGGTGACACACAATGAAATCATCATGGGGCTGGGTGACTTACCCAGCACCAGTCCGAGTGCTGCTTTCTTTAAGGCTGAAATCAACCCGGTTACTAACCTGCTGCCGAAAATTGGCATCAGCACCAGAGTCGGCGCCTGGGGTGGCTGGAATGGATCGGACAATATTCAGCTGTGCAGGGCAGACCTTTGTGAGATGAACCCATGAAAAAATTTATCAATCGTACTGACGCAACCTGTAAAATGGAAATGGCGAACATGAGAGGAATCTGGTTTCTGGTTTTATTGTTGTCAGCTTCTGCCGTGTTTGCGCAGGCTGCACAGACCCGACTTCAACCGGCGCAATCGGTAACTGCCGAATCATCGCCAACGGATATCACCATAAGCTGGAAACTACCTAAGCAAAACGGCGTCAAGAGGGTGCAACTATATCGCAAAACTGCTGATCTGACGCAGAACTGGGACAGCCAGAAAAGAAGTCAGCTGACGTCCGTTGACCTGGGCGTAAAACTGGTTAATCTGGAACCTGCACCAACCACTTACCGGGATAAATATGTCGAATCCGGTAAGCGCTATTACTACCGAGTGCTATTACTGGATTCAAAAAATAAGGCCTCTGAGCCGTCAGTACCCGCGATAGCATCGTTAACCGATAATGAAGCGCCTGTAGCGGTGATACTGGATAAGGCCAGCGCAATAGATCAGGAGGCTTTGTTATTGAGCTGGAAAGCGAGTGAGTCAAAAGATGTTGAGGCTTATCGTATCTATCGAATGCGGGAGGGATCTTCAGCGCATGTGATAAAAATCATCAACCTTGATAACAGTGGAAAAAAACACTATGCGGTCAGGGTCAGGCAAAAAAATAATGCACAAATAGCCTATGAGTATGCAGTTTCTGCAGTCGATATTGCGGGTAATGAATCGGCATTATCTAACCGTATAAAGCTAAGACTGGCGGATAGTGTCGCACCACAGATACCCTTGCAGTTGACTCTGCAACAGGTTAATGAGCACATTGAAATCAACTGGTTGCCAAACCAGGAAACTGATTTAGCGGGGTATCGAGTCTATCGCAAACAGACAGCAGGTAGTAATGATTTTAAACTCCTGCACAAAAAGCTGATTATTGATAACCGCTTTACAGACACAACCGTTAAATCCTTATCGGATTACCGTTATCGAGTTGCTGCAGTGGATAGCTATGGTAATGAAAGTAAAGCGAGCAAAGGATTATTATTCAGGACAACAAGTTTTAATGTGCCACTCCTGGCGCCACAGAAGCTGACTGTAAACACAAATAAAAAAGGCCTTCCTTTCCTTAAATGGCAATTAAAACAGCATAAAGGAGTAAAGATAGCCGGCGTGATAATCTTACGCAGCGATGGTGATGACTATAAGCAAATATCAGACATAAAAAAACAAATACAATTTACCGTTAAATCGGTGGTTTTGGGGCGAACGTATAAATACCGGGTTCAGCTGTTGTCGACTACTGGTGATTTGTCAGATGCGTCTAACATCGTGATGTGGAAGGGGGGTAAAAAATGAAACCCTTTAGCGCTTTAGTTCTGCTGTGTTTTATAGTAACCGCTGATGCACAAAGCCGGAATCAGAGTAGTCTGGTTCCATTTAATTCTACTCAATCGGCAAGTCCAGCCTTTGCCGATGATGTACCCGAAACTCTGGTGACAGTGACAGGGCAGGTACGTAAATTAGCTGAATCCGCAACTGGTACAAACAGCAATTTACCTCGTGTTATGGAAACGCAGTTGAATGTTTATGGTTCTGAACCTGTGTTTGATAATTCCAGCCTGATTGCTGCTGTTGGGGTAGAAGTACGATTCTGGCAGCCTGATTCACCACAACAGTTTTTGACCGCACAAACTGATGAAAACGGCAACTATATGATCGGTCTGGGTGAAGGTATCTGGGTTGGCGAAGCCTGTGGCTCCGGGCAAGGATTTTACCCCTCAGCGTGGAATCTTTTAATTGAAAATGCAAAGTTAAAAACCATGCAGGCGGTAACGGGTAAAAGCATAGCGCTGGATTTTCTACATCCCTCAAACCTGGTGGTTCAGCATGACATGGTAACCCTCAGGGGAAGTGGTTTTGGTTGTAATGGATCACTCGTTTTTACCTACTCGAATTCAGTAGATCGCTGTGATATTCCTAAACCAGTTGATTACCAGCATGAATCGATCAGGTTTGATAATTTTAATGTGCGCACAAATAGCGAATTACAATTTGAAATGCCTGAGCTGGATACAGATCGGAATGTCACAAAACATGTAGCATTTGTGCATTATGAACAGGGCCATAATAAAAGTGATCGTATTCCGATTGGCGAATCTATTTTAGTATCACAGTCAGATAACCCGGTTTTATGCCAGGGAGAGTCAGCTGTCGTCGAAACGAGTACGGCGATGCTATTTGAATTAGTAGATGCTACATCGGTACAACTCGATGTAGCGAGTGGCCCCGGAAATCCACAAACGGGTGGCGGGTATAGTCCTGTTGGGTTGGTAATGAGTGATTTTGGTGTTGAATCGGTTCCCAGTAACACCATCCAACTGAATAATTCAGCGGCTATTCAAATTAGCGTTGATATTCCGGGGGGATTCTAATGTTTAGCATCAACCGGATTAGCCTGCTGGTAGCTTGTTTGATTATCTCCGTTAATATCCAGGCGCAAGCGGTCAGCAGTGTGACCGAAGGCCAGTCGGTAACCCTGTATGAAATAGAAAATGAACAGATTAAATCAGCTTTACTGTTCTATCGAATTGAAGGTAGCCGACAATTCTTACAACAGCCTTTATTACATCAGGGTAATAAATGGTCATCGACTTTTAGTGGTAATCAATTACGTGCACCGGGACTTGAATACTATATTCAGTTGACATTCAAAGATGGCAAAACCAGAACGGAACCGGAGTCATATCCTACATACAATCCGATACGTTTAACGGTTAATAAAAAACAGTCGGTCAATATTCATTTATCTCAAAATGCAATCAAACCAGGTGAAAATATAAAATTCAATGTTTCTGGTTATGTGGATGTTGAAACCAGGGTTTATATCGGAGACATGGATGTGACCGATTTTGTGCAGCGCAGTGAGTCGCTTTGGGTGTTGAACAATGAAAATAATTTATTTAACGGTGATCAACAGTTACAACTGATCTCGGCAGAGGGTCAAACCCTGTCTTCACAAACCGTTAGTTTCATAGATCCCGCAGCAAAAGCTTTAAAAGATCGTCAATTAGTGTTGCGCGGTAATGCCAGCTTCAGTTTGGGTGGTCAAAGTGATTCTGAATCGGATACTACTGATTCACTGGCGTTGAGTGGCAATTTACACCTTGAAACAGAATATAAAGAAGGTGATTTTATCTCTCATTTTTCTGGAATAAATGTTAATTATCAACACGAAGCCGAAGAAGAGTTTCACCTGTCATCGGGGTTTTTGTTAAACAACACCTACAGAAACCATTCACTCGAAGTTGGTGACGTGAGTGTCAGCGGTACGCCATTAGTATTATCCGGTTTCTCCCGTAGAGGTTTACTGGCTTCGACTGAAAGGGAAAACTTTACCGGTTCCATCTTTAATGTCAGAACATCCACGGTGGATGGATGGGAATCCGGTGTGTCATTTGATGATCGTCAAACTTACGGTGTTGCGGTCGAACAGAGACTCGGTCAGGATGGCAAAACCAGTGTTCAACTCTCAGTAATTAGTGGTGAGTTAAAGCAGGCGGAATCACAGAATGTCGGTTCAAGCAATACTAACCCCCAGTCAGGTGACACGGCTGGATTACTACTTTCTACCGAGCTTGGCGGTACTACCATTAGCGCTGAGGTGGCCGGCAGTAGTTTTGATTCTAATACCACTGATGCGAACGATGCCTTATCCGATGAAGCTTACGAAATTAGCTTGAGTCGGGATATTTATGGCCTCGCATCTTCACTCGGTTATCATCATTATGGAGCCAATTATGCGACCATTGCCAACCCGAATTTTTCCAATGACAGGGAAGGGCTTAACTTATCATTAGGCAGTGGCTGGAGATTTTTGAACTGGTCTACATCGTTTTCCAGCACACAGGACAATGTCGAAAAAGATCCGTTAAAGCCGGTAGTAACGTCGAATAATACCGGCCTGAGCCTGGGTTTTATTATTGAAAACTGGCCATCAATCGATTTAGGATTTAATTATAGTAATCAAACATCATCTGACGAACCGGCTGTGGATCAGCGTATCGATAATGAAGGTCAGGATATCTCATTGGGATTGTCAGACAGTTTCGGCCCCGTTAACTTATCGTGGACAAGTTCGGTGGGAAAAATTGATAATAACCTGGATCCCGCCAATGATAGCGAAACCACGAATCATGCTTTAACGGTGGGTTATACCGCCGATGCCATCGGACTAAACCTTAACCTGTCGCAAAATGAAACGCGGTCAGATAGTAAACTCACTTCAAACCTGGCCAACCTGTCGGCTAATTTTCCACTATTCTCAGATACGATTACACTGAACTCTCAGTTTTCATTGCAGGATAATACATCCAGCGATAATTCACAGAAAAACCAGATTACAGGCGGTAGCGCGAGGGTCTCCTGGAAAATGCAGGATATGTTTAGCGGAGTGACATCATCCTGGGCAAATGCACAATTTGGCCTGAGCTGGACTTTTAACAAAACCACAGATGATCTGGATACTAGCCAGAATAAATCTGACAACGTGGTGATGCTTGAATTTAGCCTTGGGGCACCGGTCAGTTTTGAATATGACTGGCAGTTTTAGGAGTTAATGATGAATATATTCGCACAGAAAAACAGGCATATTCTTTCTAATTTAAATCGATGGTATAGGTTGAAGATCTCTTTTTTAGCATTTGTATTACTTTTTATTAGTGCCTGTGGAACAGCGGAAAATAAGGATTCAGCCGAAGGCATGGCTACATTGTCGGTCACTATTCCCGGATTAACAGTAAACAGGCAGAGTCAAAAGAGTACAGCTGCATTAAGAGCTGGAGTGCCAGATGAAGTGACTTCAATTTTAATTGAAGTCCTCAATGATAAATCTATATTACTGGACTCGGCTGAAGTAATCGGTACGGATGGAACTGTTATTCTGACCATTTCTGAAGGTGAAAATTTCACCATTCGTGGCAGTGCTTTTGCCGGCCCGGAGTTATTGTTTCTGGGCGAATCAAATGTTCCCGTTATCAGGGCTGGCAGTAATTCATCGGTGAGTTTGACTCTGCAGGATCAAATTACGCTTTCCCTGACTTCTCCCGGTGATATCGAAGTCGGTGTCGGTGAGACAGGTATCAACTTTACTCTAACCGGTTTGAATGATATCGCTTTACGCTGGTATGTGAATGGCATTGCGAACGGTTCCAGCGAATTCGGGTTTATAGATATTACCGGTAAATACACGGCTCCGGCTTTATTACCGACTAATCCTGTCATCACGATAACCGCAGAACCAGTTGTATCGCCGTCTTTCGCGCAGTCATTCAGTTTCAATTTATTGCCAGTGAATAATGTTAATAATGATCCGGTAGCGAATGCCGGTGCAGATCAGTCAGTAATGGAAAATAGCAGTGTCTCACTGGATGGTGCTGCCAGTAATGATAATGATGGCAGTATTGATAGTTATAGCTGGTCCGTTGTTACTGGTAGCGGTGTGACTTTAAACAATCCATCTTCGGTAAACCCTGATTTTACGGCACCGGATGTCTCTTCAAATCAGACATTTGTTTTTCAGCTGACGGTAACCGATAATGAAGGAGCAAGTAGCTCTGACACTGTTTCTATAACAGTTACTCCATTACCGAATATAACTCCTGTCGCCAATGCCGGTGCTGACCAAACTGTTAACGCCGGTGAAGTAGTCACCCTGTCGGCTGCGGCCAGCAGTGATGTCGATGGGACAATAGTGGGTTATAGCTGGTTACAGGTTTCTGAAGATGTTTTCCCGGTGATCAGTAATACCGATCAATCTATTGCCAGTTTTGTTGCTCCTTCTTTATCGCGTGATAGCGTAGTAGTTTTAGAATTGACGGTAACCGATAACGATGGAGCCATTCACTCCGATTCGATAACTATATCCATTTTACGCGTTCCAAATATCCTCCCTGTCGCAAATGCAGGTGAAGATTTAACCGTCAATGAACAAACCACGGTAACCTTGAATGGCAGTGCCAGTGATGACAGTGATGGATCAGTAAGTGACTATAGCTGGTTACAGACTTCAGGTGCCAGTGTGACTTTATCGGATGCTTCAATTGACTCACCGCAATTTACAGCGCCAACACTTACAGTTGAAGATATGCTGGTATTTGAATTAACGGTTACCGATAACGAAGGTGCTAGCCATGCAGACAGTGTGTCGATTACCGTGCAACCGGTTAATACTGATCCAGTGGCAAATGCGGGTACCGATTTAATAGTCAATGCCGCAGTTTTAGTTAATTTATTAGCGACCAGTAGTAGCGATGCGGATGGTTCTATTGTGGCTTATAGCTGGACCCAAATATCGAGTGATCTAAGCCCGGTACTGAACAATGCAGACACAGAGTCACCTTCATTTACCTCACCCTCGGTGCAATATGGAGGATTTGTGACTTATCGTTTAACTGTTACCGATAACGAAGGTGCTACTGCCACCGATGAGGTAACCATTACGGTTAATGGAACCGATCAGCCACTGGTGGCCAATGCAGGACTTGATCAGGTAGTATCTGAAAACACGCTGGTGACACTGAATGCTCTGTTAAGCGATGACCCTGATAATAATATAACAACTTATCTATGGGAAGAAATGACAAATGGTGGACTGGTGTTGTCAGACAATTCAGCACAGCAACCCACTTTTATGTCACCTGATATTACTACGGATTCAGACTACCAGTTCAGGTTAACTGTGACCAATGATCATGGTGACCAGGCACAGGATACGGTAACTATCACCGTAAATAATGTATTAGCTGTAGCCAATAAAGTGTACTTTGCAGCAACCAGCGATTTTTCCAGTCATACAATCTGGGTTACAGATGGCACAGATGCCGGAACTCAGGAAGTCGCAGCAATAATAACCAGCAATTATGATTTCGTGGGTTTTAAAACAGTTGGAGATTTCTTTTACTTTTCAGGTGATGATGGAGTTAACGGAAGAGAGCTGTGGCGTACAGATGGAACACTGTTAGCAACAGAAATGTTTGCCAGTGCCCCGGATGCTGCATATGTTGGTCAGGGAGCCGTCGCCGGTGCAGAACCCTCAGCTTTCAGTGTCATAAACGATAATCTGTTATACCGGGCTGTAATATCTTCGGTGAATGGTAGTAATAAAATATCCGAATATCTTTCTCTGGATACCACCAGTAAAAACCTCACCACGCTTTCTACTTCAGGTGTGAGCTCCTTTTCTAATAACCAGGTGGGTGTATTCAATGGTTTTTCCTATTTCTATAAAATGAATTCAACGCCGGTCATTTCTACCACGCTATATAAAACCGATGGTGTAAATACTGCGGTTACTGTTAAAAGTTTTCTTCAGTTTGACGATATTCACGATTTTACAGAAGTAAATGGCGAGTTGTTTTTTATATTGGGGTCTAATGAATTGTGGAAATCAGATGGCACCGAAGCAGGTACTGTACTGCTAAAAATATTTTCCGGTTTTGCAGGAACAAGTGGTAATTTTGAGGGTAGTAAAAATTTGATTGCCTATAACAATAAACTTTTTTTTGTGGCTGATGATGGTGAAGGGAGAGAACTCTGGGTCAGTGATGGGACCGTTCCCGGAACTGTCATACTGAAAGATCTGGATTCAACCATAGCGTCAAGTAACCCAACCGAATTTAATATTATCAATGGCAAACTGCTATTTCTGAGTTCTGAAGCAGCAGGTTCAACGGATGGAGTGTGGGTTTCTGATGGGTCAGCTATCGGCACACAGCGAATAGCCAGTGTATCGGTAAATACAGATGTAAATTATTATGATGGGAAGCCAACCGCAGTGTCGATGTTTGTCGATAGTCTCAACCTGATGTTTTTTACCGCTAATGATGGTAGTAATGGCAGTGAAATTTGGGTCACGGATGGCACGCCAACAGGTACAAAAATGGTAATGGATATAAACCCATCCGGTGATAGCGAACCAGCGATGTTCAGACCTGGTAATGGATTTTTAATTTTTTCTGCACAGGATGCCGATTTCCGCGCCAGGCTGTGGAAAACGGATGGTACAGAAACTGGGACTACAATGATTAAGGATATCAATCCTGGAGGTTTTGGGAATTCAGCTTTCTTTTCGCTGGGGGGTTAAAGGTAATTCGAACAATGGTGATTAATAAAGATGAGCCTTCAGCTAACAGGGATATCTGAAATTTAATACAGACGCACCCTCTATACAAAAAAAGACTATAGCAATAATATAATGACAAAATACACCTTAATACTGGTTGAAGATGATGAGGATGTGCGGGAACATCTTATGCAGCTTATTGTGAATCATGAATCTTTTGAATTGCTAAATGCTTCGGGCACAGTAGCTGAAGGAATATCAGCTTTAAAAAGATATAAACCTGACGTATTGTTAACGGATCTTGGACTGCCGGATGGAACAGGTATCGACATTATTAAAGCGATTACAACATTGCGTCTGGATTGTGAAGCTATGGTGATTTCGGGTTTTCAGGATGAAAAAATTGTATTTAAAGCCCTGGAGGCGGGCGCCAAGTCGTATATTTTAAAACACGATAAGAGTCAGAAAATTACCGATGCGATAATTTCAATGATGCAAGGTGGGGCTCCTATCAGTCCGGTAATTGCCCGTTTAATGTTACAGAAGTTTCAGCAACCAAAACAACTGATCGAATTACCCGAAGCATTAACTGAGCGCCAGATTAAAATTTTGAAACTTGTCAGTCAGGGATTTTCATCACGTGAAATTTCTGAAAAACTGGATATCAGTTATTACACTGTGACCACCCACATTAAAAATATATACAATAAATTACAGGTAAATAGTCGTACTGAAGCCCTGCATGAGGCTGGAAAACTGGGTTTATTGTAAAGTAACTTAAAGTATCAGGGGGGATATAAAAATCTATTTCAGCGCTTGCTTGTCAGCTCCATGCTAAGATTTATATGTGTTGCATATTATTGTGTGCAGTGCAGTGCTTTGCTTTTCTTTCATAATATTATTAATAGTAGAACTGCTCTGTAATTAACAATCTTTTGCAGATTACCCATCCGTTGTGGTGTAGAAATACTATCACCTGTCGTGTATTCTGGTTTAGCATAAATTCCTTTCAGAAACCTTTTACAAAGAGCTAATATCCAGTGATTATTATTTGGAGATTAAATATTACGGCATTTTATCTTTATTGTTATGTGGACTCTGCAGAATAAATTTCTGGCACTGATTTTCCTTTTTACATACTGGTTGATTATCAATTTGCTGGTAATGCATACCCCGTTTACGATTTTTGCGGTGTCAGATGCTATTCCGGTTCAACAGGTTTATGCCCTGGAAAGTCAATCTGACTCTCCTGCATCTTTGTCTACTGAAAATTGGCAAGCTCAGTCATTACCGGATGACTGGTATAACAATAACCGCCAGCAGAATCAAACCTGGTATCGCAGCCTGCTAAATGTACCTGTTATAGATGAGCGGAACTGGGCAGTTTATTTGCCTTCTGTAAGCCATAATGCCGCTGTATATATCAATGGAATCTGGGTAGGTCAGGGTGGTCCGTTTAGTGACCCTGTTTCGCGTCATCATAATGAGCCTCTGTTATTTAGATTTTCATCCGAGTTACTGCGATCAGGTCAAAATCAAATTGATGTTCGAGTTAAAGCCTCTTTTAATGAGCAGGGTTTTTTGGCTCAGTTTTATGTTGCTCCACTGGAACAGTTGATTTCAGCGTATATGTTAAAACATTTTGTACGTGTTGAGATTATTCAATGGCTGACTATTGCCATGTATCTGATGGCCCTGATTGTTTTTGCTTTCTGGTGGGCCAGGCCCCAGGATGCAATTTACGGTATTTTCTCTCTCGAGCTTTTTTTCTGGGCAACGCATAATTTGAATTTATTCGTGTCAAGTATTCCATTTTCTGCACGTTTTTGGGAAGCGATGACCATGAGCTCATTTGGATGGACCATTATAACCATGATATTTTTCAACCATCGTTATGCCGGTGGTGCCACGATGTGGATTGAAAAACTGTTAAAGCTACTGGCCATTTCAGGCCTTGGTCTTTTCCTGATACCAGATATAGGCAGCGTTTTATTTATTGGATATCGTATTTGGGATAGTTTATTACTTGTGGTGGGCGCATACGCCATATTTCATTTGCTTAAGATTTACTGGGTCAGGCAGGATCAGGATGTTTTCCTGATGCTACTGGTCGGTTTGCCAATTATGGTATTTGGTTTACATGATTATTTGATGATTAATCATTATGGTAACCCTCAGGATGGATTGATAATCCAGTTTAGTGTGATTCCTGCAGTTCTATTATTCAGCTGGTTCATGATCAGGCGCTTCGTGAAATCGATCAATCAGGCTGAACATCTGGCTGAACACCTGGAACGGCGGGTTGAGGAAAAAACAGTAGAGTTAAAGTGGCAATATGAAAAATTAACAGAGATGGAAAAAAAATCCGTTCTGGCAGAAGAGCGTGAACGTATTATGCGCGATATGCATGACGGAATCGGTGGTCAACTGGTATCCGTTATCACCTTATTACAGGACCATACCGATGGGGTTTTAAGTAAAATCAGGGAAAAGGTTCAACATAGTTTAACCGATTTGCGCTTTGTCATAGATTCACTGGATCCGGTACAAAATGAATTACCTACTATGCTGGGTATGATGCGTTTACGACTGCATGATCAACTGGATGCGGCCAATATTGATTTGCAATGGGGTGTTACCGATCTCCCTGAGTTACCCGAAATGAACCCCGGTATGAATCTCCATATTATGCGTATTGTGCAGGAAGCTATTACCAACTGCATCAAGCATGCCGGTTGTCATAAAATGCTACTGGCTACGGGTGTTGTTAATAATCAGGTGTTTATCGATATTATCGATTATGGCAGGGGAATGCACACTGCTGATGTTAAAAATAATGCGGCATGCGGAAGGGGGATTAGTAATATGAAATACAGAGCAGAGCAAATTGGAGGTACCCTTGAGTTAAACTCGAGTGATCAGGGGACCCAGGTTCGTTTATTATTAGCTGTTCAATAAATGCATAATAGCTATGCATGAAAACCATGTAATACCGTCATTCTCATATGCTTTTAACGGGAGAAGTAGTGCATGGAAGCACCGAAACGGATCTAAGGATGAAATCCATCGAACAGCAGCTTATTATTTTCGATATTGCTTCAATTCAAAATGGATTCCG
>CALCSG010000096.1 GCA_937894085.1 uncultured Gammaproteobacteria bacterium
CAATTAATTAGCCGATGTCTTTTTCAATCTTTATCACTTCTCTTTGAACCTGGAAAACGCAGTTGCAACGGCGGCGCTGGGGAATATGATGATTTTGCACAAAGTTGGTACAGCGGTGGCTGAGTGGGATGTTCGGGAGAATGATTTTCTAACCAGATTCACTCAGGTTTAGTCGCTAACCAGCACTAAATCGATATGATTGGTTGATTCAATGCTTTTTTTTGATAAAGTGGATCAATACTCCCGAGTCGGCTTAAAAATACAATGAAAAAAAAGCTGTTCATCTCTTATGCCCACGAAGATAGCGATGTGCTAGAAGCACTGGAATCGCATCTGAATAGCATCAGTAAGCGCGAGTCATATCAGGGCTTTCTTGATGTCTTCATCGATAAGCGCAAGATCAATGCGGGTTTCCGATGGGACAGCGTAATCGAGGAAGCACTGGAAAACGCTGACGGTTACGTGTTCCTGGTCAGTCGTCATGCGATGGAATCGGAATTCATCAGCAACCAGGAATTGCCCTGCATAGCGTTTCGGCACACGCAAAAGAAATGTCCCATCTACATATTCCGTGTCAGCGCGTATTCATACGAGGATGAAGCCATATTGATTGAGGGCACAGGGGAAAGCTTAAAGCTGGGACTTTTGCAGCATGTAGGGCCGTGGTTGAACGAAGATCAAAGCTGGTACCGGAGCCTCGAATCAGGTGTCGCAGAAGAGGCCCTGATGAAGGCCGCCACTGACATCTGTGACGGCATGTTCAAGCTGACGCAAGGGGAAGCTGAGGACGAACGAAACGAAGCATCATCGCCCACTCCCCCACATACCGACATTGAGAAACCCAGAACACCGAAGAAAACCACCAAGCCCGTACTCGACAATTATCTCGCCTTCATAGACCGAACACAGGTCGTCAATCCATTAGAAGCTCAGGTGAACGGTAATATCATGGTCGCGGTTTCGGCTACTGGAACCGTCACTGACTGGTTCGAAGGACTGGCCATGCGTCTGTGCTTTGATCGGATACCTGGAGTAATTAGCAGCGACGGTGAATCTGCGGTGTCGCTAAAGCAGTCGGAATACAAGATTTTCAAGATCAACTGGCCGAACGAAGAAAACACAACCCCTGTACGAGAAAGCGCCCTGTGGTCACCGTTGCTAGAGAAGAATGGGGTCACTGTATCGTCGGATCACGCTACCAACATGCAAGGGCTGTGGAGTAAACTCAGCCGCCTGCTGAACGGTGGTCGTCGGGTGGTTATACACTATTTTATTTCCACCCGTAGCTCTGACCTGAAAAAGGATCTGGATCTCGCAGAATTGCTGGCCAGGCAATGGCAACAATTTTTCGAAAAAGTCGATAAACAGCTGTCCGGCCGGATGCTGTTGCTTTTTTCCGTTAATGACGATTTCGAAGGTAAGCCCGGCTTCTTGCCCTGGAGCAAAAAGCCACTCAGTGCAGACAGGTTGATGGACAAGATCGCCTCGGTGCTGGGAAAATCTCTGGGGGGTGCAAATAGCGAACAGGGATGCTGTGCGCTACAGGGAGGCAGGCTGAAAAAAATCGAGTTCCCGGATATCGATGTCAACTGGCGCGATAGCATCAAGGCCACCGGTTTCGATGAAAATGACATTGCCACCTTTTTGGCTGTGGTGGAGAATAAGATTCCGCCTGAGGGTATTTCGCTGTATGAATTGCGTCGGGAGTTGAAGCAGGATAGCGAAGTCAAAAAGCTGTTTAAAATTACATGAAGCAACCAATAATCAGGAGAGCCACATGACTAAAGCCGATAGTACGATAAGCAACAACCGTTTGTTCAGCGGTCGCGGTGATAGCCAGACAAACAACTACCATGAGTTGCCGGTCATAGACCCGGGCAAGTTGACTTCGCCACAACACTATCTTGCCAGTGAAGGACTGGCGGCCGCGGTCGAAACCGCGTTGACGCTGGGCATGCCGCTATTGCTGACCGGAGAGCCGGGTTGCGGCAAGAGCCAACTGGCCTACCGCATTGCCTGGGAACTTGGTTTTCCCGGTCACCCGTCGAGCGAAAACAGAGGGCACATCCGCAATCCGATCCGTTTCCAGGTCAAGTCGACTACCGAATCGCGCGACCTGTTCTATAATTTCGACACGGTAGGGCGTTTCCACGCCGCACAAAACACCCAGTTCGACCCTGCCGCAGTATCGCCGGAAAGATACATTACCTATCAGGGGCTTGGCCTCGCAATACTACGTGCCAAGGGGCGCAAGGGACTGTATGAGATTAACACCGAGCGACCTATTCTGAGTGAACGTCAGATGAGCCAGCTCAACGATGAACCGGAACGCGCCATCGTGCTGCTGGACGAGATTGACAAAGCTCCGCGCGACGTGCCCAACGATATCCTCAACGAAATCGAGTCACTGGAGTTCATGGTGCCGGAACTGGAGCTGACCGACCCGATCCGTATCGAAGAACAGGAGAATCCATATCGGCCGGTTGTCATCATCACCAGTAATTCCGAGCGCGACCTGCCGGAGGCCTTTTTGCGCCGTTGCGTCTACTATCATGTCGAGTTCCCGCCTTTTGTCAGCGATAGTGACGATGAAATCAGTGTCGAAAGCATCGTCATCAGTCGTCTGGGTGAGCGCTACAGCGGGTCGGATAATTTAATTCGCGAGGGGCTGGACCTTATTGCCGTGTTGCGCGACGAGGTCAGTGATCTCAATAAAGCCCCCGGCATCGCCGAGATTCTCAACTGGTTCGATTATCTGGATAAACTGCGTAATCGCCCCCCGTACCTGTCGGAAACGGTCGATAGCCTCAGCCGGTTACAGCGGGAAGATCTGGTCAACTCGGTGAAGAACACCCTGCTCAAGACCAGTGAAGATCAATTGCGGGCAGAGGATTTGCTCAAGTCGATCATGGACAAAAAGTAATTGGTTGAATGCTGGCTACCGGCTCGATTTCCTGACCTATGAACCCCTCCCTGCAAAACCTGCTGCAACGGCTGCCGGAACTGGATGTAATCCTGCGCGCGGCTGACTTCACCGTCAGCCCTGATCGCTGGCAATCGGTGTATGACCTTATTTACCGGCTCGACAGAGAGCAACGTCTGCCTGATCATCCGCAGGCATTTGCTGTGCTGATCGCACCTCTGTTCTGTAATAACAAAGCCGAGCAGCAAGCATTTTACAGCCTGTTTCGCCAATGGGTTGGAGGGGAATTTGAATCGGCTGATGGTGCTGCCGAGGTTTTACACCATTCTACGTTGGCGCGAAATCAGCAACAGGCCTATGAACGCCAGACCCGAAAGCGCCCGCTGTGGTCGTTTGTTCTGGTGTTCCTGCTGCTAGCGGCACTGGTGGCCTGGTACAACTCGAAGCCGCAATCACAGGCTGTGACGCAACCGGCTAACACAGCCAATGTTCTGGAGTTGATTGCTGGTAACGAGATCGCAATCAAGTCGAATCCAGTATCCGAGCCTGTAACAGATCCCAAACTCACGCAGGGTCTGCAGACCATTCCACCACGTCAGCCGTCGGAGGAGGTGCAACTGGATGAGCAAGGTCTCAGCGACATGCAATTCATGCGTGACCTGCTATTGAGTCTGCCGCTGGTATTTCTGCTCGCCTGGCTACTCAGGCGCTGGTCACGCAAGCAGGCACTGCAGCGCTTTCATCGCGGCCTGTATGACAACCCGTTGCTATACCTCAAGCTGCGCCGTAACAACAAGACTTTGCCGTTTGGCTGGGGCGAGTTCTCCCAACGTTTGAAGCGTACCGGCAGCATCGAAACACGCAAGCTGGATATCGAAAGAACCATCGACAAAACCATCCACCATGCAGGTCTGTTTACACCGGTCAGGCTGAAGCGAGAGCGCCAGCCTGCCTACCTGGTGCTGATGAACAGGGCCAATTCTCAGGATCATCTTACCGATCGTGCCAACAGCCTGTTCGACCGGCTCAAGGAAGCGAACGTCACCGTTTACCGCTTCGAATATCATCAGGATCCACGTCTGTGTTTCAGTACAGGACAAAGCCGCAAAGCCCACTCACTTAACCAGTTGGCGCGACACTATGCCGGTTGTCGCCTGATCCTGATTGGTGATGGTGAAGCACTGATCGACCCATTCAGCGGTGAGGCGCAACGCTGGGTACGCCAGTTCGAGGCCTGGAATACACGCGTACTGCTGACACCCGCACCGCAACCATGGGATGCACGTGAAACGCAGATTGCTCATGCCGGGTTTGCGGTGGCGCCGTTCAGGGTCAATGGACTGGAGGCAGTCAGCGACTGGTTGTTGAAACCCAGTCTGGATGCGGTATGGTTTAAGCCTGGAAACGAAGAGCCTTTACCTGAACTGTTTGCGCTCGATGAAGCTGTCTGGTTGACCGGTGCACCGCCGCCGGGCTATGGCGCCAGCGCAACTTGCGCGGTACTGTTCGATTACCTGGGCCAGTCCGGTTACCGCCTGCTGACGGCCTGCGCGGCGTATCCGCAGCTGGTATCGGAACTGACGTTGACGCTCGATCAGATCCTGTTCCCGGCCGATAACGGTGCGGCGCGCGAAAAACGACTGGTCAGGCTGACCCGTCTGCCGTGGTTTAGTGAAGGGCATTTGCCCGAGTACCTGCGGCGTGACCTGCTCGAACGCGCCGGCGAAACACAGATCGAACGCTTCAGAGATGCCTACATCGGTATCTTCAAAAATGTAACGAAGAACCTGTTCGCACGGGCTGGAAAGACCATGTTGGGCTGGATGACTAACCGGTATACGTTATCCGTGATAGGGGTATTGATACTCACCGGGTTAATCTGGTTTATTGGCCCCATGATTAAATTTGGTGGCAACAATGCCGGACCTCTGGAAGCAGTTAACAACCGGTTTATTGCGATCATCGTATGTGCAGGCCTGTGGGGTTTCGGGTTACTACTCAAAGGGAAACTTAGCAAACAAAATATCATACGCCAGCAGATGCATGATGGATCACGCGATTATATCCGTGACCTGGTGCGTTTTGCCCCGGATGGCAGCCCGATGGCCGACGGTATTTTCACCGATGTCATATTAGGTGGTCAACGCGACCTGCTGGATGTTGTACTGCCTGGTCGACTGGTAAAGGGCTTGCCTGGTAAACAACGCTACCGGCTGTGGCCTTTGCTTCTGGCGAGTTTTCTGGCTGCCATGCTCGTCACTGGACTCTATTTTGGCTGGTCTTTATCTTCACCGGTACTGGAGCAGGCAATGGTCCAGCAGATGAAAGCAGGCAACGCTGCGATTACTGTGCAGATATCTGGTAATGAGGACACACGTGCGCTGGGTGATGCGCTGCAGGCAAGCCTGACAGAATGGGGTTTCAGGCTGGCGCCACGTCTCTACGCCAAACCTTTGAATAGACAGGTTACCCTCGACGATCAACAGCGAAAGAGTATCCTGAGTGAAGAATTGACCCGGCAACAGCTTTCTAAAAGCATCGATCTGGCGGCCAAATCACTACGACCTGACCTGGACAGACTATTCAAATCATTTCAACAGCAATATGCAGCGTTTGGCAGCAACACCGTAATAAAAGAAATTTCTTCTCTAAGTTTGCCCGACCTTCAAGCACGTCTGGTTCAGAGTTTGTCCTCTGCAGACGTTCAACTCGATAATCAACGCAAGATCGATACCATACTACAAAAAGGCATTAATGAATGGAGTAAGGGTATTGACAGTTCTATCAGGCTAATGGCTGCTGGTATTGTGTCTTCAAGTAAAAAGGCAGAGAAGCTCACCAGTACAAAAATATTCGGTAACAAAATACAGGAGAGTCTGAAAAGAACCATTCCATCATCCACAGACATTGAAGCTTTGCTGCAAAAGGTTATTCAGAGTGTACGCAGCCAGTTACCCGGTCTGGTGATGAAAAACTTGGGCGATGTCAGTGCTCGCATTGTCCGACAATACCAGATGGCACTGAACGAAAAATTCAAACTGGCGGGCGAGGAGCAACGCAACATTCCCGATGCGGTTGTGTATCTCGATGGCTATCAGAATGCAGCCCAATCGGTTCAGCAACGGCTGGCTTACCTGACCTACGATAGTGTGGTGTACCCCTTACTTCCCGATCAGGGTATCGTGTTAAAAGCGGGCGAAAATCCCGCACAGATATCGGTTAATCTCAGCCAGCCACTCTCACCCGGGGGAACCTTACGGGACAGGATTAAGCAGCAACCAGCACAGCTCCTGACAGGGCTAGAAACGGTTGTCCTAACCACCGGTACAGTGATTTCTTTGAAGTCAAACAATGGTCGCTACCTTTCGAGGTGTAACAATTGTGTTCCGGGTTCTGGGATAACTGATTCGATCACCGTACATATCGATGATAAAAACTTTGCGAGCTATGCCCATTTTAAAGTTCAGGCTGACCCCAGCGCCAATTACCTGGGCTTACAAACAAATAATGGCAAGTTCCTCGCCGCATGCGCGGGTTGTGAAAAGACTGCCAACTCAGGCATCATCGTAACTGCCGAAGGCGGTTCACCCAAAGAAGCACCGCAGAGTCGCATCAGCATGATCAGGCTCGACAATGGCAAGGTCGCCCTGGAATTGACTACTCTGCAAGGTGTGTACCTGATCCGCTGTCAGGCCTGTATTCGCGGAGCGGCCAAACAGGATAATGCCATCTTTATTCAGACAGATCCGCACACCAATCCGCTTGCACAATGGGAATTAAATAC
This sequence comes from uncultured Gammaproteobacteria bacterium, assembly GCA_937894085.1. Lineage (GTDB taxonomy): Bacteria > Pseudomonadota > Gammaproteobacteria > JACNJF01. The sequence continues at coordinate 6,708 of CALCSG010000096.1, forward strand.
TATTAAAAAAACTGATACTGCAAAACCGGATTCCAGCCCGGATCAAATTGAGTGGCCCATTAGTCAGGGCGGTAATGGTCACGTTTATCAATATGTGCGCAGCAAAAAGAGCTGGACAGAAGCAAAACTGGCGGCTGAAAAAATGTCAGTAAACGGTATGCTCGGGCATCTTGCATCGATTACCAGTAAGGCGGAAAATGATTTTATAGTGAAGTTACGGAAGCTAAGTGATCTGCGAGCCTGGATCGGACTGCGTTATGATCGTAAACAAAATCGATTTAACTGGATCACCGGGGAGAAAGTAAAGTACGTCAACTGGAGTAAAGGTGAACCCAATCATTTGCAGGGTGAAGATTTTGTCGAGATGTTTGCCTCCGCCAAATGGAATGATAATACAGATGGTTTTAGATATAACCAGGGATTCATTGTCGAATTTGAACCGACCAAATGATCTTGGCAGGAAAAATCAAAACGGTAAGTAATCATGCCCACTCACGCGCTCGTAGTCGAGTATGCTCGATACAGAGCTCTAAGATAGCCATTTTTTCACTCGCTCCCAATGCATACCGGAGTTGAAGCCAGCATAGGAAGAAGCCGATATAAAATAGTTGATCCTGAGTTACCCCATTTTGTAACCTGCACGGTATTGAACTGGATTCCTGTGTTTACCAGACATCTATGGTAGCCATCGTTCTGGCAGGACAGGGAGTAGCAATTCTGGCAGGCAGGTTATCATCCTGAATGGATTCAGCATGAGGAGATGATGAAGCAGAAAATTGATTACATTCATCATAACCCGGTTACAAAGAAGCTACGTGGATAAGGCAAACACTGGCGCTATTCAAGTTCGCGAAATTATGCGGGAGAGAAAGGGTTGATAGAGGTGGAACGATTATTTGGAAGTATTCAAATTTGCCTGTGAAACTCTATCAGATGATAAATCAGAATCACTTTGAAAAACTGATGGATAAAGAGGACATTAGGTTATGAAGTTTTTAACGGGTACAAATGACTTTTAAATTACAGGTTTTACCCCTGCATTTATCTGCATCTAAACAGAGATTAAGGTGGAAGTTCATTTTTTCTTTTTACAACTATTAACCGTACTGTTAGCGGCAAGAATCTTTGCTGAAATCGCTGCTAATCTGGGAGCACCTTCAGTCATAGGTGAGCTGCTGGCGGGAGTAGTTATTGGTCCAAGTATATTAGGCTGGGTAGAACCAGATGAAATACTGAAGCTGTTAGCAGAAATCGGTATTATCCTGTTACTTTTCGAGGTTGGCCTTAAAACTGATGGCAAGCGTTTGTTACACTCTGGAGTTAAATCTACCGTAATAGCTCTGTCTGGATTTATCTTCCCTATGCTACTCGGGTTTATCGCGGCATTCTGGTTTTTTGATCTGTCATTGATTGTTTCCCTGTTTATCGGAGGTACTATCACTGCAACCAGTATAGGAATTACTGTAAGAGTATTACAGGATATAAAATGTTTGCAGACTCATGAAGGGCAGGTTGTTCTTGGTGCGGCAGTACTGGATGATATTTTTGGCGTAGTACTGTTGGCGATCCTGTTCGAATTTTCTATGAGTGGAGAAGTAAGCCTTTTTAAAATAGGCAGAATACTTCTTTTTATTGGTGTGTTTTTTGCTGTTGCTCCTATTGCCGCAAAATTTATTTCTATATATATACAGCGCCTGGAAAGTAAAAGTGTAACGCCAGGCGTAATACCAACAACTATTGTTTCACTTGTACTGTTTTTTTCATGGATTTCACACACATTGGGGGCTCCAGAGTTATTAGGCGGCTTTGCAGCAGGTCTGGCTCTTTCCCGGCGGTTTTTTATTCCTTTCGGGTTATCCATTAATACTGATAAAACCTGTGCGAAATGTATCGAGGAACAGATGAAACCAATTATTCAGCTGTTTACACCAATATTTTTTGTTTATATTGGACTGTCATTGAGTCTAAGGGAAGTTGACTGGAGCTCTGCTTTTATCTGGGGGTTCTCGCTGCTAGTTTTTATTACTGCAGTGTTGGGTAAAATGATCGGCCCATTTTTTCTGAAAGAGTCAATTGTATCTAAGCTGGCAATTGGCATGGCCATGGTTCCACGCGGCGAAATTGGTTTGATTTTCACTGAATTAGGAAGGATAAGCGGGATTCTAAATAATGAAATACATGCCGGCATGGTTATTGTTATTGTTTTGACTACCTTATTGCCACCTCTGGTAATGAAGTGGTATCACGCGAATTACGCATCTCATTTATGTGATTGAAAAAGAGCTTTTGTTAAAGCATGTAACAGTCTACCAATATGCAGAAAGGTTGGTTAACAGGTTCATTCTGGATTATGCTGTAACAGCAGGTAATTTTGCATCACTGATATTTTTATTAATGTCATTTTCCGTTCCGAAGAAGTTTTTGAAGAACGTGAATTTCGGGAGTCAGGATGAAAAAAAGTGTATTAGCACTAATCATGGCAGGTGGAAAAGGTACCAGACTCTATCCTCTGACGAAGGACAGGGCGAAACCAGCGGTTCCTTTCGGCGGGAAATACAGGATTATCGATTTTACCCTCAGTAATCTCGTCAACTCCGGAATATATTCCATTTATGTGCTCACGCAATTCAAATCACAGTCCCTGGTAGAACATCTTAAAAATGGCTGGCAATTTGGCTCACTATTGAGAAACCAGTTTATTACGCTTGTCCCTGCGCAAATGAGGGTTGATGAAAATTGGTACAAAGGGACAGCCGACTCTATTTACCAGAATATACATCTTATAGAAAGGGCCATGCCGGACTATGTCGCAATTTTCGGAGCGGATCATATCTATCGCATGGATATTAGTCAGATGATCGCTTTCCATAAGGAGAAAAATGCAGATGCAACTGTCTCTGCTCTTAGTATGGATAAAATAGAGTCGTGTAAATTCGGTTGCCTCGAGATCGACGATACAGGCAAGGTAAAGCAGTTTCATGAGAAGCCAGAAGTACCTGTGACGATCCCCAACGATCCCGGCAAATGTCTGGTATCAATGGGTAACTATATTTTTAATACTAATATACTGCTGGAAGAGCTTAAGAGTGATTCGGTAATGAATACTGATCACGATTTCGGTAAAACAATACTGCCTGATATCTGTCACAGGATGAACGTTTTTGCTTATGATTTTAAGTTGAACCGGGTTCCGGGTTCCATCACTCAGGAGGAGAGTAATTACTGGAGAGATGTTGGAAACATTGATGACTATTATGAAGCTAACATGGATTTAAAAAGTATTTCACCAAAATTTAACCTCTATAATGACCTTTGGCCACTAAGAACGGCCGAGTTATGCTCTCCTCCGGTAAAGTTCGCATTTAATGACGATGACCGTAGAGGCATGGCGGTGGATTCAATAATTTCCGAGGGAACTATCCTCAGCGGAAGCAGAGTTTATGACAGCGTGTTAGGGCGTAATATTAAGGTTAATAGTTACTGTGACATCAGGGATTCAATAATATTTGATAAAGTTGAGATTGGCCGGGAATGTAAAATTCGGCGAGCAATTATCGATAAATATGTCAGGATACCTGCAAAAACACTAATAGGTTATGATCTGCAAAATGACAAGCAGTTTTATCACGTAACAGAGAGCGGAATAGTGGTTATCCCTAGAAGGGAGCAGAGAGGGAATCTAAACGATACCTGGTCATCGTAAATTTAAAAACTTCATGACCACGAATTTGAACGGCCGGCATGTCCACCGTTTCTCCTTAACTATTAACAGCCATTTACAACTCATGTTGGCAATTATTTGCCGATTAAACTTACTCATGTGAATGACTGCTACATCTGAGGCCTGGAGATTGTCAGATTAAATTAAATCATCTATTGAATTTTTATGTTCACAGCAGGGGGACTCGTAGTACCTTGAACTGGCAGACGATTTAGTCGCATTTAATAATTACCACTGCAAATTTATGGGTCCATTTGATCTGAAGTCTACTGGATAAACATGAACATCAGCCTTTTGCTGGTTTGTAAAATGTTGTCCCGTAAATCTATAGAAGTAGGCAAAGGAAAACCAGCACTTTTTTAATGGACTGAATGAAGGTAATCAGCCAGTTCTTACTGAGGCCTCTCCGTCGCTACCAGTTCTAATTCCACGGGCTTACCATTACGTAATAAACTAATCATGATTCTATCTCCGGGTTTGTGACCGGCAATATTTTCCAGCACGTTGCGTACCCGGAATACTTCCTGATTGTTAATTGCAGTAATGATATCTCCCGTTTGCACGCCGGCTATATCTGCAGGACTATCGATAAACACACCAACAATCAATACACCACGAATATTCGGATTACCCGAAGCCATAGCGGCTTTCGCGGTAATTTCTGTGCCTTCAACGCCAAGCCATCCTCTGGTGACTTTTCCTGTCTCTATGATTTCCTGCATGATATCCACTGCCAGAGTGGCAGGTATGGCAAATCCGATACCCTGTGATCCGCCAGACTGACTGAATATAGCGGTATTGATACCGATCAGGTCGCCATTGGCATTGATCAGTGCGCCACCGGAGTTGCCCGGGTTGATGGCGGCATCTGTCTGAATAAAGTTTTCAAATGTGTTTAAACCGACCCGATTGCGTCCGGTTGCGCTGACAATGCCCATGGTCACTGTTTGACCGACGTTTAGCGGGTTGCCGATAGCGAGTGCAATATCACCGACCTGTAGTTTATCTTTATCATTGGCTATTTGAATGCTGGTTAAGTCGTCTAGTGGAATGTGTAAAACAGCGATATCTGATTCTCTGTCCTGGCCTATTAAGCTTGCTTCGCTGCTACGTCCGTCCGCTAGCGAAATAAGAATTTCATCGGCACCATCGATTACATGCTGGTTAGTAAGGATGTAGCCAGAGCTGGTCATAATCACGCCTGAACCCAGGTTAGTTTCTGTTTTTTCGCGTTTTAATTTTTTTATCTGTTCGCCAAATAATTTACCTATCACCGGATCTTCAAGTAACGGGTGTATTTTTGGTTTAATTTTTTTGCTGGTATAAATAGTGACTACCGATGCAGAAGAGGACTTTACGGCATCAGCGTAAGAAACGGGGCCGCTGGTGAGTATCCGTTGTGGAGCCGTTTGTACTTTATCCTGTCCTGCGGACATAAATTCGGCAATTTTTGCAGGATCGAAATCTGCCTGCCATAACACATAGGCTGCAGCGACTATCAATCCCAAAAAGATTGATTGAATAATAAACAGGAATAATTTTATTGTTTTCATGGCTTTACTTTATCATACCCGGTAGAGATTTCGCTCGGGAGATGATAATGCAATTAGATGAACTGTGTCATTTTTGTGATGACTACCTGTCAATAAATGATTTTAACGATTTTTGTCCTAATGGCTTACAGATCGAAGGTAAAGATAAAATTAATCATTTAGTCACGGGGGTGACAGCAAGTTTAGAACTTATAGACGCTGCTATCGAACAGGATGCGGATGCGATTCTGGTGCATCATGGTTATTTCTGGAAAGGGGAGTCACAGCCTCTGGTAGGTTATAAGGGCAACCGAATACGGCGACTGATGCAAAATGATATCAGTTTACTGGCGTATCATTTGCCTCTGGATTATCATCCGACAGTTGGCAATAACGCTCAGCTGGCGAATAAAATGGACTGGTTGGTTACTGAACAGCTTGACGGCTTATGGATAGGGGAAGTTTCACAGCCATGCAGTGTAGATGTAGTGCTTGATGAACTCGGTGAAAAGATAGACAGTAATCCATTACTGATTTATGGTGGTGACAGGCCGGTTCATCGTATCGCCTGGTGTACTGGCGCGGCTCAATCGTATATTGAAAAGGCAGTAGCTGCGGGAGTTGATTTATATATATCGGGTGAGATATCTGAGCAAACTGTGCATATTGCGCGCGAAACGGGTATTCATTATATTGCTGCAGGACATCACGCAACAGAAAGATACGGCGTACAGGCTCTGGGAAAGTTGATTGCTGAAAGATTCAGTATTTATCATGAATATATCGAAATCGATAATCCGGTTTAATTCCCGGTTTTATTTTATTTTTAAAATACCCCTTTGTAGAGAGGTGGATAACTAACGTGGCTGTAATTGATACAAGTCCGATAAATCCTGATTACTCCTCGACTAAATAAGAAAATTAGGATATTCTTGCGGCCGTTTTTTTGTCGGTTTGCTGTACTTTTATTGAGTTTGGCAGGCTACCTTAATATTTTTTTTAAGTTGGAGAGTGATTCAGATGTCATCTGATGGTATAGATAAATCTCGTCGACGTTTTCTCACTGCCGCAACGACGGTTGTCGGTGGAGCAGGCGTTGTAGCCGTCGCAGTTCCCTTTCTTGCAAGCTGGAATCCAAGTGCCAGAGCTAGATCAGCCGGTGCACCGGTCGAGGCCGATATCAGCAAACTGGAAGCAGGTCAGCAAATTATCGTTAAATGGCAGGGTAAACCGGTCTGGATAGTCCGTCGTGATGAAGAGGCTCTGGCTTCCTTGCCTAAAATAGAACCTGAATTACGTGATCCGGCATCGGATGAGAGTATTCAACCAGCCTATACCAAGAATCAGCATCGCTCAATCAAGCCTGAGTATCTGGTGGTTGTAGGTATCTGTACACACCTGGGATGTTCACCCACATATCGTCCTGAAATAACCGCAGACTGGATGGGTGGCTTTTTCTGCCCCTGTCATGGTTCTAAGTTTGATTTTGCAGCTCGTGTTTATAAGGGTGTACCTGCTCCGACTAACCTGGTTATTCCTCCACATAAATTTGTGGCAGAGAATGTCGTATTAATCGGTGAGGATGGAGAAGCATAATGAGTAAAGATAATAATTTATTAGGCTGGATAGATGCACGTTTTCCACTCAGTAAAATGTGGGAAGATCATCTTTCTAAATACTATGCACCTAAGAATTTCAATTTCTGGTATTTCTTTGGTTCATTAGCCCTGCTGGTACTGGTACTGCAAATAGTAACCGGTATCTTTCTGACCATGCAATACAAGCCGGACGGCGCCACTGCATTTGCGTCGGTTGAATACATCATGCGTGATGTCGACTGGGGCTGGTTACTGCGTTACATGCATTCTACCGGTGCCTCAGCGTTCTTTATCGTGGTCTATCTGCACATGTTCCGTGGGTTGATGTATGGTTCGTATCAGAAGCCGCGTGAATTGTTGTGGTTATTCGGTATGCTGATCTTCCTGGCACTGATGGCTGAAGCTTTCATGGGCTACCTGTTGCCATGGGGTCAAATGTCTTACTGGGGTGCTCAGGTTATTATTTCATTGTTTGGCGCTATCCCTGTTATCGGTGATGACATCACACTGTGGATTCGTGGTGACTTCGTTATCTCTGATGCCACTCTGAATCGTTTCTTCGCATTACACGTTATTGCCGTTCCACTGATTTTGGTCATGCTGGTTGTGATGCACGTTCTTGCACTGCATGAAGTGGGTTCAAACAACCCTGATGGTGTTGAGATTAAAAAGAATAAAGATGAAAACGGTATTCCTTTAGACGGTATTCCTTTCCACCCTTATTACTCGGTGAAAGATATTGTCGGTGTCGTGGTATTCCTCATCCTGTTTAGTATCGTGGTGTTCTTTATGCCTGAAATGAACGGTTACTTTCTGGAGCACGCCAACTTTGAACCGGCTAACCCGTTCAAGACACCTCCGCATATTGCCCCGGTCTGGTATTTTACCCCATTCTATGCGATTTTACGTGCAGTTCCTGACAAGTTGATGGGTGTTATAGGCATGTTTAGTGCGATCATCGTGTTATTCCTGTTGCCCTGGTTTGATCGGGGTAAGGTTCATTCCATACGCTATCGTTCAACAGCTTTTAAAGGTCTGTTAGTTATGTTTGTTATCAGTTTTGTTGCTTTAGGTTATCTGGGAGCTATTCCGGCGACTGAAACTCGTACCTGGTTTGCAAGATTGTTTACACTGGGTTATTTCTCTTATTTCTTCGGTTTATGGTTCATCAGTAAGAATGAAAATACCAAGCCTGTTCCAGAGAGGGTTACATCATGAAAAAGTCGTTAATTCTGTTAGCTGGAATCATTTTTCCTGTCGTAGGCTGGACTGCTGGTGGTACTATTTTCCCCAATGACGATATATCTATCAACTGGGATAACAAGCAGGCCATGCAGCGTGGCGCAGCTCTGTTCACCAATTACTGCCTGAGTTGTCATTCAGCTGCTTATTCACGTTATAACCGTGTGGGTCAGGATCTGGGTATCTCAGATGAGTTAATGAAGCAAAACCTGATTTTTACTACCAATAAATATGGTGAGCAAACTAAAGTGGGTTCATTAATGAAAACTACGATGACTACTGAATATGCCGAAGCGGCTTTTGGTACAGCTCCTCCAGATTTATCACTGGTTGCCCGTTCTCGTGGTACGCACTGGTTATACAATTACCTGCGTGGGTTCTACCTCGATGAAACACGTCCAATGGGTGTCAACAATGGTGTTTTTCCAGCCGTTGGTATGCCACATGTGCTGGCAGATCTAGAAGGCCTGAAAAAGGTAAAGAAAGAAATGCAGGATGATGGACATGGTGGACAACATGAAGTCATCGTTGGTTTTGAACAGGTGACCAAAGGCAGCATGAGCACTGAAGAATATGACCAGGCAGTTAAAGATCTGGTTGCTTTCCTGGACTATCTAGCCGAACCCTATAAAGAAACTCGTCAGAATGTAGGTACTGGTGTGTTAATCTTCCTGTTTTTCTTCCTGATTCTGACTTATCTGTTGAAGAAAGAATACTGGAAAGACATACACTAACAATTATCAGAATCCTGTAAGAGTATGCACTTAACAGGTGCTATTACTCACAGGATCCTGGTGTCACTCTAAGGAACAAACTAATATGTCAGCTGTTGCAAACAGAAGATCGGTGATGACTTGCTTTTCATCACCGGTTGACCCGCAATGCCATCGAAGTCGCATTGTTTTAGCCGAAAAAGACATCACTGTAGAAATATATGATGTCGATATGGATGATTTACCGGAAGATCTGTTAGATCTTAATCCATATGCTACGGTTCCAACCATGGTCGACCGGGACCTGGTGTTATACGATGCGAGAGTTTTAATTGAGTATCTGGATGAACGTTTTCCGCATCCACCATTGATGCCGGTTGATCCTGTGTCCCGCGCAAAGAGTCGGCTTGGATTGTTCCGTATAGAGAGTGACTGGTATAGCCTGTTACCTGATATTGAGCATGGTTCGGAAACTAAAAAATCGCAGGCTAAAAAAGCGTTAACGGAAAGTCTGATTAATTCAATAGACGTTTTTGCAGCTATGCCTTACTTTTTATCGGATGATTTTAGCCTGCTTGATTGCAGTATTGCTCCTATCTTATGGCGTTTGCCTTATTATGGTATTGAATTGCCACCATCGGCTAAACCCATCACCGACTATATGAAGCGAGTTTTCTCTCGACCTTCATTTCAGAGCAGCCTGTCAGAGCAGGAAAGAGACATGGTTGAATAGCGAGTCTAAAGCTATTGGTTAAAAAACTAAAAAGCCGGTATCATTGATATCGGCTTTTTTGTATATGGATGTGATTATGCTGGGATGACTGCATGGATGCAGCAGGAAGAGTTCCAAAAGTAGGCTCTTTATGCGACGCAGGAGCAGTCGCGTAGGTCATGGATAATGGCAACGTGCAGTATTTTTTAAAAATATTTAAACACTGAAGGCATGGAATTCACTGAAATTATTAATTATTGCTGATAAAGTGCTCTGTGATTTCTGGTCCTTTGTAGTAAATTTTTTGTAGATTATGACTTCTAATAAACCTTATCTGATTCGAGCGTTATATGAATGGCTGGTTGATAACGATGCCACTCCGCATATCATGGTGGATACAACCTTTGCCGAAGTGATGATTCCGAATGGAATTGATAAAGACGGGCAGGTTGTACTCAATATTGCCTCTCACGCCGTGCAGGGTCTAGAAATGGAGAATACACACATTGCTTTCACAGCTCGCTTTGGTGGGGTATCGCAAAATGTTTATATCCCGATTCAGGCCGTTATGGCGATTTATAGTAAGGAAGATGGCAAAGGAATGATGTTTGCTGAAGAGACTTCGTCTAAGAAAACTGAATCTTCAGATAAATCGTCAGATGCACAAAAAGCTTTAAAAAAAGACCCTCAGAAAAGGCCGGAAAAGAAAACGCCAGGGTTGAAAATTGTAAAATAATCTCGACTCGTAAAATGGTCAGCTAACTGATCACTTGAACAATCATCGTTTTATTTAGCCAATTATAACTACTTGGCGAGTTTCAATATTTGAATAATTTGAATATTCACTACGAAGGAACGTCTACACGGTGAGTAACTAGGTCGGTATTTTTACTGATATATCAGAACAAAAAGCGGCTGAAAAACATTTTCAGGAGCTACCGACTCATGATGTGTTAACTAAACTACCTAATCGTTTACTGATACTGGATCATCTACTACAGGCTATGCATGAAGCATTGCGTAGCGGCGATAAAATTGTCGTAATGTTCTTGGATTTTGATGGCTTCAAACAGGTTAATGATAGTTGTGGACACGATGCTGGAGATGCTATTTTACGGGAAGTTGCTTGCCGTTTGACTCAGGTTATTCGCCTCGAAGATACCGCTGCTCGAATTGGGGGTGATGAATTCATACTGGTGCTGAATAATATAAAAAAACGGAATGTGGTTGAGCGCATCGGTAAAGATATTATCCATCTGATCAATCAACCGGTTGTATTTAACCAGTTATCACTGAAGGTTGGGGTTAGTATCGGTGTTTCATGTTTTCCCGCAGATGGTAATGATGCGGACAGCTTGATCAATGTGGCCGATAGCGCAATGTACCAGGTGAAACAGAGCGGGAAAAACCGTATGTTGATGACCTGTGTTATCAACGATTAGAGTTTCTAGCCTTATACTTAAAAAATGAAAATTAGATAAGTTTAGAGTGTTGATCGATGTATTCTGAAATATCACACCAGCTCAGCCTGCAGGAGCTTGAAACCCTGACAAATGCGCTGGAGTCCGCCACAGCTTTTCATATACGTTGGCTGTCTTGCATAAACTTTACGCTGGTGTCTCGAAATAAGCAGTCACCGTATATATGTACAGATAAACTATCGCATAAAAGGTGTGAGTTTGGCCGCTGGTTTTACCAGATCAATGAGGCAGAGCTATTGCAGGATAAGGTTTTTCGACAAATTGATGAAAGTCATCAGGAAATGCATCAGAAGGCCTGTCAGTTAATTGACAAAGTTGTCACAGAGGAAGAAATAACGCATCAGGCATATGTTGAATTTGCCGATTCACAGAATGCTTTTTTTGAAGCTTTACAGTCATTAACCAGACACAGTATAGCAGCATTAGGTAATATCGACTTTTTAACCGGATTGCCGAATAGACGTGCTTTTAACACTATTCTGGAGAAGGAGGGTAACCGGGTATCAAGAGTGGGTGCGGTATCGTCTATTGTGATTGCCGACATAGACTTTTTTAAGAAAGTAAACGACAGCTATGGGCATGCTGCTGGCGATAAGGTACTAGCTCAAATTGCCCGAATTTTCAGCGATTCGATACGGGATTATGACACAGTGGCGCGGCATGGAGGAGAAGAATTCGTATTTTGTTTACCTGAAACCCGATGCTCTGATGCTAAAACTATGATCGAAATTATTCGTCAACGTATCGAAGATACGGTATTTGAAAGCGCAAATGATCAGACATTCAGGCTAAGCTGTTCTTTCGGGGTGAGTGCTTTTAACCGTGATATTCCACATATTGAAGCAATGGCGTTTGCAGATTCATCGTTATACCAGGCCAAAAAAAATGGTCGCAACAAAGTGGTTGTTTTTGATAATGGTGTAATTCCATTTAAATAAAATAAACCCTGTATGGTGCTATTTACATTATAGATACCATCATTGACTTCTATAAAAGTTTAAATGGCTTTGTATGACAATCATGTAAAACTTCTAAATCCTGAAACTACTGTCATTCCGGCATTTTTTAGCCGGAACCCATTACAGATATGGCACTTTTTAAAGTTTTAACTTCGTTATTAATGGATTCCCGCTAAAAGTATGCGGGAATGACGACGTTACATGATTGTCAAACAGAGCCATAAAAGTTTATCTGTAAAAAATTCCCCGTGGGCAAAACATCTGTACAGTTTGATGGGGAAAGTAACGCAAAGTAAATAACAGGGCTCAGTTTGTATCGGGCCCTGTTAAATCACTCTTGATTTGGTCTAAAAACTAATCGAATTTCGAATCGCTGACTTTATGGCAACCTCTGCCACCGCCGCTGCAATCTTTATTTTGCTCGACTGTGCCATTTTCTCCTCCAATATGATCACCTTTTCTTTTGAAATCACGTGCATGGCAGGCAGCGCAGAAAGGGGCATATTGCGATGAAGGCCATGGAATAGTACTGCTGATAGTATTCCCGTGGCATCCTGTACATCCCGGATCCCTACGGTGATCACCAGGATAGTCACCATTTGAACTGTGGCTGAAAATATCTGGTGCCCAGCGCGCAGTTGTATGACACACATCACACTGCTCAGTGGTATTTATATGACCACCTGGCTTGCCTGTTGCACCGCCGCCATTGTTATTGTGGCAGCTATCGCAATTGCCTGCACTGCTGGAATCATGTATCCAACTGCCGCCAGTAAATGTTCCGGTGGTATGACAAAAGTAACAGTCCAGCGCGGTTTCCAGGTGAGCAGGATTAGCATCCGCCATTCCTATTGCAGTATTACCATCGTGACAGGAAATACAATTGTCCGTGATGCTGGTATGATCAAACTGTGCACCGGCAAAGGAAGTCGTGTTATGACATGTACTACAATCCTCGTTGGTGGCCACATGGTTCGCGGATTTCGGTGTAGCAAAACCCGCATCATGACAGGATGAGCAGTTATCGACTATACCGGTATGATCAAAGGTTGCGGGTATAAAGCCGCTAGTCTGGTGACATTCAACACAATCACCCGTGGTAGGTACATGACCTGGTGGCGGGATTTTACCGGGTGCAGTAATACCATCGTGGCAGGATGCACAGTTATCTACTATTCCTGTGTGGTCAAATTTAGCACCTGCAAAGGCTGCCGTGTTATGACAGGCAGAACAGTCCTGAGTCGGTGCAATCGCAACGTGATTATTAGACATACCGGTAGCGAAGCTGCCGTCATGACATGACGCACAGTTATCAACTATGCCCTGATGATTAAATACCGAGGGTATAAAAGAGCCCCCTGTTGCATGGCATACCACACAATCTTCTGTAGTAGGGATGTGAGCCGGATTTGTCCCAGTAGCATCTGTTCCATTATGACAGGTGTCGCAGCGGTTACCGGCAACAGTTGGACCACTATGGTCAACAAATGCATCGATAAAGGCAGTCGTATTATGACAGGCTGCACAATCTTCACTGGTATTTAGATGAATCGCGCTAACCGTTGCACCTATAGCCCCTGCATTAATATGATCGGCAATGCCATCATGGCATGACTCACAGTTAGAGGTGATGCCCTGATGGCTGAATATGGATGGAGTAATTGACGATACGGTATGACATGTATAACAATCCTGCACAGTCGGTAAGTGGCTGGCAGCCTTTACATGGAGCACAGCAGGCAGGAATTTATCGATATGACAACCCTCACAACCCTGAGTCAGATTCTGGTGAACAGAACTTAGGAAAATGGTTGCGGTAAAAGTGTCGGTAGACTGATGACAGGTGCTACATTCCGCCAGTGCCGGGATATGATTGGCTGTCTTCGGTGTAGCAATTCCTGTGTTATGACATACGGCACAGTTGTTGTTATCTATACCCAGGTGGTTGTATGTGATGCCCGCAAAACTGACAAAATTGGTTATGTCGTGACAGGAAGAGCAGTCCAGTGCAGTTGGTACATGATTTTGTGATAGCCCGGTACTTATTTCACCGTTATGACACTGAGCACAATTTGTCGTATCTATTCCCGAGTGTGTCCAGCTTGTATCGACAAAATTGGTGGTGTTATGACAGTCTGCGCAATTCTGATTGTCAGGATTGGTCGGCATGTGATTGATAAGCTTACCCAGAGTAATCACATTATTATGGCAATCAGTACACAGTGCCGGTGGATCTATATATGCCGGTGCATGGCTGAAAGTACCCAGGCTAAATGATTCTGGAATGTGGCAAGCGCTACAATCTTCGGTAGTGGGCAAGTGGTTAGTGGACGACTTACGGGTTGTTGCTGGAATGTCGGTAGGATTTTCACCATGACAGGACTCGCAGTTATTCACAATGCCGGTATGGTCAAATCCGCCAACGAAACTGTCAGTGTTATGGCAATTACCGCAATCTAGCGTAGTAGCCGGATGAGCAGGATTTGCAGCTGATTTAGCCGGTGCATTTATGCTGTTGGTTTCATTATGACAGGATTCACAGGACTGTACTGAGGAATCAACCAGGTTGTGATTGAAAACGCCACCAAGACTGAAAGTTGTAATGCTATGGCAGGTGTCACAATCCACATTGGTTACAGGGTGACCTGTTGGCTCACCAATTGCTGAAACACCATGACAGGAATCACAGGTTATACCCGGACCCGTAACGTCAGGACCTGTGTGGTCAGGATACGCCGGCTGAAAACTTATTGTTGTATGACAGTTTCCACATTCGGAGGTGGTTACCGGGTGAGTGCCAGCCGGTAAATCGTCGGGAGTAGCTGTCTTTCCAATCGATACAGAGCCGTTATGACAGGTACTACAGATCGTGGAAATACCTGAATGATCATAACTACCATCTGGATTGAGGAATAGAAAGCTGGTGGTATTGTGGCAATCATCGCATTGTGCTGAAGTTGGCGCATGTGAGTCAGATTTACCCAGAGCTATTTCGCCGTTATGACATTCACTACAAACCCCGAATACCTCCTGATGATCAACTGCATCGACTTCGGTAAAAGCAGCAGGAGCAGGGATATGGCAGCTTTCACAAAGGTTAGTGGTAGCTATATGGGTAACCGATTTACCTCTGGCATCGGTTCCATTATGGCAGGAATGGCAGCTAACACTGGTAACCGCAGGATCAGTATGATCGATAATCGCGTCTTTAAAACTAACAGTATTATGGCAGAAACCACAATCCTGCGTAGTCACTATGTGGTCAGTTGTTTTGCCTATGCTGACAACATCGTTATGGCAGGCGGTACAGGTGTTTTGATCAAGGTATGGCTGAGCATGATCGAAGATTCCGTTTCTGAACGTACCCGGAGTATGACAAGCCACACAATCTTCGGTGGTAGCCAGGTGACCCTGCGAAGGCGATGGTTTGCCGATGGCATTAATATCGTTATGACAGGAATCGCACTGGACACTGGTTACAGCAGGAGAGTCATGATCGATAAATGCATCAAGAAAACGGACAGTATCATGACAGGAGCCACAGTCTGCGTTAGTTGGTAAGTGATTATCTGTTTTGCCTGTACTGATTACCTTGTTATGACAGGTTGAGCAGCTATTCTGGTTCAGGTAAGTAGCAGAGTGATTGAAAGTTCCATTGCTAAAGCTGCCTGTATCGTGACAAACGACGCAGTCCTCAGTAGTTTCCAGGTGACCAACTGATGGTTTACCCGTTGAGATGTTGCCATCATGACAGGACATGCAATCTCCGCTGATTCCCTTATGGTCAAAGTTGCCGCCTTTAAAAGTAGCTGTGGTATGGCAAAAGTGGCAATCCAGAGTGGTCGGTATGTGATTTTGTGTGACTCCCAGAGCGATATTATTATCGTGACAGGACTCACAATCGTCAACTATTCCGGTGTGGTTGTAACCCGTTCCGACAAAACTGGTGGGCGTATGACAAACGCCACAATCCTGATTAGTAGGTAGATGGTTGTCTGATTTTCCCTGAGCAAAATTACCGTTATGGCATGAACCACAGTTATCTACAATGCCGGCATGATCATAATTACTCGGTATGAAACCGGTTGTTTGGTGACAACCACTACAATCTTCATTAGTGGGCACATGATTACTGTTTTTGCCTACCGTAATAACACCATTGTGACATGAAACGCAGTTCTCGGTAATACCGGTATGATCAAACTTTGCACCTGCAAACGCAGTTGGATTATGACAGGCTGAACAGTCTTCAGTAATCGGGATATGATTATCTGATAAACCAGTTGCACCAACACCATCATGACATGAGGCACAGTTGTCTACGATACCGGTGTGATCAAATAATGCATTTTTAAACGTTCCCGGTAAATGGCAAACACTACAATCTTCAGTGGTTACAACATGACCTGTGTTTTTACCTGTGGCATTGACACCATGACAGGTATCACATCGCTTACCTAAAACATCCGGACCGAAATGGTCTACGTAAGCAGGCTTGAAACTGGGGTTTGTTGTGTTATGACAGGCGCCGCAATCCCGGGAAGTTTCGATATGGTTAACTGATTTTCCTGTCGCACCATTTGCATCGTTAGAACCATCATGACATGAGACACAGTTGTCTACGATACCAGTATGGTCAAAGATATTAGGAGTAAAAGTCTGACTGGTATGACATACATCACAGTCCTGGTCAGTTGGAATATGGCCGATTTGAGAAGCATCTTTACCGATGGCAAAGCGGGTATTATGGCAACCTGCACAACCTCCATTAATGCCATCATGAAAATCACTAAACAGGGCCGAAGTTAAAAAGCCATCAGGAATAGTTGAGTCATTGTGGCATACGCTACAGTCTTCCTGTGTCGGTATATGATCTTCTGACTTACCTACTGCAATGTCACCATCATGGCAGGATGCGCAATTGTCGGAAATTCCGACGTGTGCAAAAGTGTTGTTTTTAAAGCCTCCGGAATCTGTATCACTGTGACAGACAGAGCAGTCTTCTATAGTTATCGGGTGTTTTTTCGATTTTCCCTTGCTGATCGTACCATCATGGCAGGACGCACAGTTGGAAGTAATGCCGGTGTGAACAAATGCCGTATTAGCGAATTCAGTTGTTGAGTGGCAGCTTGAGCATTGATCATCGGTTGGTAAATGTTGCTGGTGTTTTCCTACTGAGATAACGCCATTGTGACAGGTATCACAGCTACTTACATCGCGACTAGCATGGTCAAAAGTTCCAGAAGTGAACGTACCAGGAGTATGGCAGGCAGCACAGTCTTCAGTGGTTACTGAGAGGTGACTTGAGTGCTTTCCTTTTGCGGATATGCCATGACAGCTATCACAGCGTTTGCCGAGAACTTCAGCGCTGGAATGATCAACGAAAGCATCTTTAAAGGTGGTGGTGTTATGGCAGGAAGCGCAGTCGATACCGGTTACATCCGGATGGTCGACTGTAGCTGCCAGCCCTATTGCATTGACATCGTTATGACAGGATTCACATGGCTGGGAAATAGAATCAATGACAGAGTGATCAAAAGAACCTTCAAGATCAAAACTGATCACAGTATGACAAACATTACATTCTGCTGATGTTACTGGATGGGCAGGATCCGCGTCTGCCTTGCCGATCGCTGTACCGAGACCATGACAGGACTCGCAACTCTTTCCGACAACATCAGGACCCGTATGATCGACAAAAGGCGTTGTGAACGTTGTAATACTGTGGCAAAAGATACATTCTGTTTCAGTTTCAGGATGCGGTGGGGTAGGCGTTTTGCCAATGGATATAGTTCCATTATGGCATCGGCTACACACGCCACCGGTTAAATTGGAGTGATCGAAGCTACCATCGGGCAGACGATCAAGAAAGGCATCCGTGTTGTGGCATTCGTTGCATTCCAGGTCGGTCACAACGTGAAAGTCAGATTTACCCACAGCTTTCACATTGTTATGGCAGTCACTGCAATTTCCAAAAACTTCCTGGTGATCTACTGTTGTAATAAAAGAAAAACCTAACACCGTATGACAGGTCTGGCATAGTTGACTGGTAGCCGGATGACTGGGAGATTTGCTCTTGATGGGATTGAAGTCTTCTATGTGGCATTGGCTACAATTTGAAGATAAGCCTGCATGAAAGGGCGAAATGTCATTACCATCAATGGTGGCCAGCACAAAAGTAACCTGTCGTTTACTGGATATACCCTCGGCGCTGACTACTAACTGCACTGCATAGCTTCCTACAACATCGGCCACGAAACTGGGTGTAGCGGATGTGCTATTTTGTAGTTGTGCCTGGCTGGAAACGGGTTTAGCAGTAAATGCCCAGTTATAACTCAGGGGCTCTGATGATGTTGTGTATGATGAGCCTCCCGTCAATTCAGTGACGGCACCCACCTGGACTACAACAATGCCACCTGTTTTAGCCGCAATTTCAAAAAAGTTTTCTTCTATCGGGGTTAAATCGGGATCAGGGTCAATAACAGTAACAGGATCAGTTCCAGTATCGGATGAGGATCCTCCACCACAACCCGCGACATTGATTGCCATCAAACCCACAAACAGGTAGAGCATTAATGTTCGTAACTGCTCAGCGTAAAAGCGGGGTCTCGCTTAAAGCTCACTGAACAAACGAA
>CALCSG010000097.1 GCA_937894085.1 uncultured Gammaproteobacteria bacterium
AGCTTTGAAAGGGACCGAACTCAGCATTCCAGTGGCCACCTTTTTGCCATACCAGTCTCGATTCAACCATTTCATCGCAGGCTAGTCCTGCCAGCTCATCGGCTGAAACAGGATCGACAAAATTAGCAAAGCCCTGGCGAAATACACGCGGTTTAGTCTGCCAGTAAGATGCCAGGAATTGTTGCGCAGTTAAATCGCCCAGATTGAGATTAAACATAATGGATCCTGTAGCAGGTACTAACAAAGAAGCGGATTATGAATAGATTTAAAAATATAAACTTGATCTGAAACAAGCATCAGGCTGTTATACTAGCTGGATTGATTAAAGTATCGACTATTAACTGCATAAAATGAAATTAGAAAGAGAGTTCGAAAATGAGGCAAGTTGAAATAACCACAGAACCGGTTGAACTGTATAAAATTCTCAAGTTTGAGGGGCTGGTTTCCAGCGGCGGAGAAGCTAAATCGGTGATTGATAATGGTCAGGTATTAGTCAATGGGCAGGTAGAAACCAGGAAGCGTAAAAAAATTGTTTCCGGTGATGTCATTGAATTTGAAAATGATAAATTTATTATTCAATTGTTATAAATCGATCACTATCAACACACTTTTTACCTGATCACATCTTTTTAGCTTCATCATAAACACGGTTACCTTGACCAGATAGAGCGCTATCTTCACCCTGATGACACTGTACAGGTGTTACATAGATGCTCGTTGTTATAACACTGTACAAATGCAGCGGCCCATTTAGTCAAGGCATGATTTTATAGTTGAAATTGTTGTGATTTTAACGATCTGGGTGGACCAGTTAGAAATCTTCAGCAATCATCGTAATTGCACCACATGGACACTCTGCTTCGCACATGCCACATCCTTTACAGTAATCATATTTAAACTCAAACCCTTTACCGACGCCCAGCTTGGTGATGGCATTATCGGGGCAGATTCCATAGCAGTTATCGCATTCAAAACAGTTGCCACAGGACATGCAGCGCCTGGCCTCGAACTTGGCTGAGTCCAGGTCCAGGTCTCCGACGACTTCGGCAAACCCACTCTTGCGCCTGACAGATTCGAGGTAGGGTTGAATGGTTCTTGGTGCATCGCTATAGTACCAGGGTTCCATTTTATCGAAACTGGCAACTTCATCCTGCGGAGCTGGTTGCCAGGTTTGATTATTTAACCAGGCATTGATAGCTCTGGCAGCTTTTTTGCCATGGCCTAATGCGGTGGTCACTGAACGTTGAGAGGGTACGGCATCGCCGGCTGCAAATATGCCATTCTGACCAGTTTGCATAACGTCATCGATTTGTATGCTGTTGTTTTCAAATATAATTTGAGGGTTGTTTTTAAGAAAATCAGCATCCACCAGTTGTCCGATGGCAAGTACAATTACATCAGCTTCGATCGTTTCATGTTCACCTGTTTCGACAACTCTTGCTCTTCCTGAATAGTGTTCTTCACTGGCTTTTAATCGTTCCAGAGTAATTTGATTGCCGTTGATTGCTTTTATAGAACGTAAACTCAGCAGGCTGGTACCTTCCTCAAGACTTTCTTTTATTTCAAAAGGGTGGGCCGACATATTATCTTTTTCATAGCGGCTGACTACGGTGACATCCTGGGCACCCATGCGCACTGCAGTACGCGCAACATCCATGGCAGAGTTTCCGCCACCATAAACAACCACACGGCCGATTAATTGATTGCGTTTTTCTTCTTCGGTATCACGTAATACACTGAGGGCATCCAGTACAGGTATAGTAGCTTCGCCGGTAAATTCCAGGTGATTCGAATTTTGAGCGCCGATACTGATTAATACAGCATCAAAATTTCCTTCTTCACGTGTTTTTTCTATATCTTCTACTCGATACCTGAAGTTGAATTCAACCCCCATTTTCTGAATGCGATAGATTTCAGCATTTAGTTTTTCCCTGGGTAGACGATATTTGGGTATGGCATAACGCATCATGCCACCGGGCTTTTCTGAAGCTTCAAAAATGGTAACCTGATGACCGAAAAGACGTAAATGATAGGCCGCTGCAAGTCCTGCCGGGCCGGCTCCTATAACCATCACTTTTTTACCGGTGTCTTCACCAGCGGTAAATTGCCAGTTGTTGATCAGGCCCTGTTCTCCGATAAATCGTTCTACTGAATTGATGCCAACCGGCAAGTCTAACTCTCCACGGTTGCAGCTATTTTCACAGGGATGATAGCAAACCCGCCCCATAATGGATGGGAAAGGATTATCTTTGGTGAGTAGCTGCCAGGCTGCATGGTAGTTTTCTTCTTCAGTAAGACTTAACCAGCCCTGGATATTTTCACCGGTAGGACAGGCTTTGTTACAGGGAGGCAGTCTATTTACGTAGACAGGTTTTTTACTGCGCCAGCTACCAGTTTTATTCAGGTGGCTGGTACCGACATCCAGTGTGATAGCGAAAGGTTTATTTTGTACAGTCATAATTAGCTCCTATCCCCTAAAGCAGGTTATAGCGTTTTATATTTTTTTCAGCCAAAGCCCGTATAGCGGCTAGCTGGTGTTGATTCGCCGGTTTTAAGACATGCGCATAGCGACGCTGTAATTGCATGTAATCTTCGACGGGGATCCGATACCGAATCTTGGTAGAGTTCGTTAATTCACCTTCTTCGGCTTCAAATAAAGGTACCAGGCCGCATTCC
>CALCSG010000098.1 GCA_937894085.1 uncultured Gammaproteobacteria bacterium
TGACCAGAATTTATGATGGGTTTATTTTTTTTAACCTTTTCTCCAGTTGTTTTGTTTAAACTTATGCAATTTGGCATAACAGTTTAGTAACTCTCTGTGATTATCAAACCCATCCAGAGATAATCCGGGGCTATGCAAGCCGTGAAAAGTCTCGCTACCATCAAGTACCTTGCTGCAAATTGAAACATATTCTCTGCCGTACAGCTTAGCCATGGCATCGGCATAATCATCGTATTCACGGTTATCATCCAGCGTTAATTCGAGCAAAGCTTTAAGGCAATTATAAATATGTAACCGGCAGATCGTGAGTGCATCCACGTGTAAACACCAGTCCACCCATTCCAGTGCCTGCTCAAGGTCACCAATTGCCAGGCATAACATGGCTTTAAGTTCTCCAATTCTGAGTCCAGACCAGACTGTTCCATGGTCAGTTGCTATACCGATAAATTCTGCGACCAGTTGCATATCGTGATTGCCGCTTTCACTGAGTCGATCAAGCAGATTTTGCCACCCAGTTTTATCCATGTTTTTCAATGACAGAATTTCTTCACGAAACAAGGCACCTTCATTATTGTTGTTCCACACAATATCATCGACCAGGTAAATATCAGACATTCCCGGAACTATAATGCGACAGGAATAAACCGCCAGGTGCTGATAATCGGCAATATAAATATCGTGTTCCATGTTATGAATTTTCTGGCTGAGATATTCAAATTCGTCTTCGTTGTCAGTATCGTGATCCCAGTCATTAAATTCGTAATCGGGCGTACTTTTAAAAAAGTCATAGGCGATAAGACCACTGGAATCAATAAAATGTGTTTCCAGATTATGATGATCAGCCACTTCATCCATATCCATACTGGGTGGTGAAAAATCATCCAGTTGATGTAGCCCGCGACCCTGTAATAATTCAGTCACGGTGCGTTCAAGGGCTACTTCAAAACTCGGGTGCGCGCCAAAAGATGCATACACCGTCGCATCAAGTGGATTCATTAAAGTCACGCTCATTACGGGGTAGTGTCCTCCCAGTGAAGCATCAGCAATACGCAAATGATAACCATGGCTTTCCAGCTCTGTTATCGCCTCGACAATTTTCGGGAAACGATCTAATACCTGCTGTGGTACTTCGGGCAGACAGAGTCCTTCAGAAATAATTTTGTTTTTTACGTAGCGCTCAAAAACTTCAGATAAACTCTGTACACGCGCCTCGTTTTGCGTGTTGCCGGCAGACATGCCATTACTGACATATATATTGCCAATCACATTCACCGGGAACCATATTTTTTTACCATCGCGTTGTCGTGTATAGGGCAAAGCGCAAATACCGCGTTCTCTGGCACCTGAATTCAGATCAAAAAGATGTTCAGGTTTTACCTGTTGTTCAGGATCGTAATAACCCCATAAATCTTCATCCAGTAAACCTTCAGGAACCGAATCGCCTTCAACTTTAAACCAGCGTTCATCCGGGTAATGTACGAACTCGGCTTTGGAAAATTCTTCCCCCAGATAATAGTCAGCAAAAAAATAATTACAGCTGAGGCGTTCAAAGTACTCACCCAGAGCACTCGCCAGACAGGCTTTACGGTTAGCGCCCTTGCCATTGGTGAACATAAGCTCGCAGGATTTATCACGAATATGAACGGAATACACATTCGGCACAGGGTTCAACCAGGAGACTTCTTCGATTTCAATACCAATATCACCCAGCTTGCGCAGCATGCTTTCAATGGTGGATTCAAGGTCTCTGTCTTTACCCTTAATATAGGTCTGTTGTGTCATGTTGTGTTTAAGTGATTTCAGAATTTTAAGTTAGACAGACTCCTGAGAGTAAGCAGAAGTTATCTTATCAATAAGTGAGGGCTAATAATACGGATTAAAATTTATAACTACTTAGCGTGATTAAAAAAGTCAAAAGATATTCACCACGAAGGCACGAAGATCACGAAGAAAAAAATTACCTTTAAAAGGTAGGCAGATAAATAAGCAATTATCATAATTTTGAAAAAACTTAGCTGGTAATCCCTGAGATTCAGCTATTAATCATTTTGAATACAAACAAAAGCTTTACACTCGCTAAGACACAAAGAAAGACTGCTTCAAGTTGATTAGGCTTATAAAGTATTACTGGTTTTTCCTTTGCTTCCTGGCGAGTAAATTTTCTAATTACTCAAATATTTTAACTCGCTTCTAAGTAACAGATTTTTAACTAATTGATTTGATTATGTTTATTTCAGCAGGGGTCGGAGTCGAATAACCACTGAATAAAGCCAGGCTCGGTAGTCCTTATTGCTAGACTCTCAAACTTTACCCGTAAAACAATTCGACTCCGACCCCGAAATAACGAAGCTAGCTGCCACAATCAAGGAGAACATCATGCCACGGAGGCCACGCCATCTAAGCAACAGAGTTCTGTTACTTGTAGATGGTTGGCCGGCACGGGCTGAGGTGCTGAGTAGTAACTAAAATTTTAAGATTCACATGTTAAAATGCATCCAGATTTGCCCTGCTATTTGCATTAATATTCGATGCAATTTTATATAAGGGCTGTAGCAGTATTTTTCTATCTGCTAGCCGGCCTACGCTGTTCCGGGAGGATCTTATTAGCGAAATAATGATCAGCGTCTTCTACATCAACAGGCTTTTCTTCAATATCTACCAGTGGCAATTCATAGTCACTCCAGCCACGTAGACCGGTCTTCAGTGATATTACATTCTCATACCCCATCTGTTGCAATGTATACGCCGCCAGAGTAGTACGGTTTCCTGAACGGCAAGCCAAAAGCACAGGCCTGTTCCTTGATTCTACCAAATCGGGTTCAGTTTCTTCGAAGTCCCATTCACAGGCATTTTCCAGAATGCCGCGTGGCACATTCAGTGAATCAGGAATATGCATAGTGTCGTATTCATGAGTTTCGCGAATATCAACAATAAGCGTATCTGGATGTGATTCCAGGTATTCTTCTGCATCCCAGGGCATCATTTCAGTGATATGCGGGGCGATTTCGGCTGCAATTTGAGAAAAAGTTTTCATTCATGGTTGGCTAGTTAATTAAACATAGGTAAGGTTATCTTATTGCACGCATAGACTCAAACTTGCCAGTTAACTTTACAGGTTGTTTTTCACTTAATAATCCAGCTTTACTTCGTTTTACAGGTTCAAGTCATAAAAGCGTTCCTCTCTGCAGCCGCAGAGGAGACTGACTGATTGTGGTCAGACTGATAAGGAAAAACACATTTGACCTGCTTTATGTCTAAGGGATGAAATTGGCTAAAGAAAATAACAGAGGAAATTGCTTAATATCTCGAAGATAGCTGTGGCCTTTTATAAAGTGGAATTTTTGGCTGTAGATTAATTTTTTAGCGAATGAGTGACCCTGTTATTAATAGGAAAGTCAGTTATAGGAATTATTTGTTGTATATAT
>CALCSG010000099.1 GCA_937894085.1 uncultured Gammaproteobacteria bacterium
AATGGCTCTGTATGAAAATCATGTAAAACCACTCTATACCAAAACTACTGTCATTGCGTCCCTTGGTTTCGTTGACGGTGCGTCCTTGCACCACTTCTCCGGTATGTTTTTAGCCGGAATCCATTACAGATATGGCACTTTTTAAAGTTTTAACTTCGTTATTAATGGATTTCATTATTATCCCAGACATCATTATTGAGTCTTTTCAATAAATGATGTCTGGATTTATAACTAAACTGACGGAGACAATTTCTGTCTACTATGCGTAGCCAGGAGCCTGTCGGTTACAAAGTTTTAAACACTTCTGCGGCAGCATCAATGGTAAGCTGTAAATGTTTTTCATCGTGTGCCGAACTGACAAAACCGGCTTCGTAAGCTGAGGGGGCCAGGTTAACACCTGCTTCCAGCATGCCATGGAAAAACTTCTTGAAACGTTCAATATCACAACGACCGACATCAGCAAAAGATTGTACTTTTTTCTGATCGGTAAAAAACAAACCAAACATTGCACCGACTTTATTGGCCGTCATGGCGATGCCCTGTTTTTTTGCAGCCGCCAGAATACCGTCTACCAGAAAATCAGTTTTCTGGGTTAACGATTCATAAAACCCCGGGCGACTGATAATTTCCAGATTTTTTAGTCCGGCTGTCATCGCTATAGGATTTCCTGATAAGGTACCTGCCTGATATACAGGCCCGACTGGCGCCAGAAAATCCATGATTTCCTGCTTACCCCCGAAGGCACCTACCGGCATACCGCCACCGATTACTTTACCCATCGTGGTCAGATCAGGAATTACACCATAGTGCCCCTGAGCTCCGGTTAAACCGACCCGAAAACCAGTCATTACTTCGTCGATAATAAATACTGCTCCATGCTTAGTACAGTTTTCACGTAAACACTGCAGAAATCCGTCAACCGGGGGAATACAGTTCATATTACCTGCAATCGGCTCGACAATTAGGCAGGCTATTTCATCACCCATCTCGTCGAACAGTTCATTGGCCTGATCGATATTATTGTATTCGAGAGTAAGGGTAAGTTCTGCCAACGCCTTCGGAATGCCTGGAGAACTTGGTACGCCCAAAGTTAAGGCACCAGAGCCTGCTTTAACCAGCAACGAATCACCGTGTCCATGGTAACAACCTTCAAACTTGATAATTTTATCGCGACCGGTAAACCCCCTGGCAAGACGAATTGCTGACATGGTCGCTTCAGTGCCTGAACTCGTCATGCGCACCTGATCCATACCCGGCATTATGTTACAAATTTTCTCTGCCATATCAATTTCAAGCTCGGTCGGAGCACCAAAACTTAATCCTTTGTCGGCCGCTTTTTTAACGGCATCGATAATTTCCGGATTGGCATGACCACAGATCATCGGCCCCCAGGAACCAACATAGTCGATATAACCCTTACCATCGGCATCGTAAAGATATGCACCTTCTGCGCGTTCAATAAACAAGGGTATTCCGCCAACGCCGTTGAAAGCTCTAACCGGAGAATTGACGCCACCCGGAATAGTCTTTTTTGCGCGATTATATAATTCTTCGGACTTGCTTATAGAAGAGCTCATTTTTAATCCATCGTATTTTAAAGCGGGTTATTCTACGGAAAAAAAGCTTCTGAGAGAACCTGTCAATCTATCTAAATAAGCTGTAAAAATTTATTTTGAGCAACTTCTTCAATTTATTGACAATATTTTATCGAAACTTCCAGATAATCAGTAACCGGACTCCACAATCACTCCTCTCCCACCCAGAAAAGTCGATTAGGGAAATGCTGTCCCATGCCAAGGCGGCGGGCATGCTTAAGAGATTCCCAGGTGAAATGCTGTGCTTCGCGTGAAGCCGATAAAACATCCAGCCCCTGCGCCATCAACGCAGATAGTGTCGCAGAAAGCGTACAACCACTGCCGTGATACTCATTTGGCAACCGCTCCCATTCATAACTATCAATCTCTCGATGATTATGAAATAAGCGGTTTACAATCTTCTGACTGTCGCTATGTGCTGCAGTGAGCAAAACATGTCCACAACCATATTCGATTAAACCACTTGCCATGGCAGTTGCAGAATCGGCTTCAGGCATTAAGGCTGCCGCTTCGGCCAGACTGGGGGTTAATACATCGGTCAAAGGTAATAAAAGGCTTTTAATGGCGTCGATTATTTCTTCGTCGGCCAATTCCGTTCCGGCACTACTGGTCAGAATCGGGTCAAAAATAACGGGTATAGATTGATAATCAAACAAAATAGAATGAATCGCTTCAACCACTTCCACGCTGCCCATTAATCCCAGTTTGAATGCCGCAACCGGCATATCCTCCAGCACCGCACGTGCGGATTGAATAACAATATCTTCATCAATAGGTATCAGGCTGATAACATCGATACTGTCCTGTACCGTAAGACAGGTAACTACCGGACAGGCATGACAGCCCTGGCTGGAAATTGCTTCAACATCAGCAACAAGTCCTGAACCACCCGTTGCATCATGCGCGGAAAAAGTCAACACAACAGGAGGTCTGTATTCCTCTTTTTTACTGTCCACAACTATAACCCTGTAACTATTTTAAATATGATAAGTATAACCGGATTAAGCACTGAGCGGTTTAGCTGGTGAATGATTTTTTTCATGGCGCATAAGCACCAGAATAAGCAATATCGAAGGTATCCCCAATGCAGCCGCATAAGCAAAAAACAGCTGATAACTACTGGCATCAACCACCATCCCGGAAAAGCCGGCAACAAACTTGGCCAGCAGCAACATGATAGAGCTAAACAAGGCATATTGTGTTGCTGTATAAGCTTTATTCGTTAACGAAGACAGATAAGCGATGAACGTCGTGGTCGCAATACCAGCTGCAAGATTATCGGCTCCCACCACCAGGATTAACCAGATAACCTCAGCCTGCTGACTGGCCAGCCAGGAAAATAACAGGTTGGTAATGACGACTAAAATAGCTCCCGCCATCAACATTCGCATTTTTCCAAAATGCATGACCAGCACACCACCGGCCAGCGCCCCGGCAATGGTGACAAAAGGTCCGACTGTTTTAGTGACCAGGCCTATTTCCAGCTCGCTATACCCCATATCGATATAAAACGGATTGGCCATCACACCAAGCGTGATATCACTTATTCGAAACACCATAATAAACGCCAGAATAATGATCGCAAACAAACCCTGGCGTTCAAAAAATTCGGCAAAAGGATTCACCACTGCATCCAGAATCCACTGTTGAAAACGCAACAACAACGGTCTGTTAGCAGCACTCTCAATGACAACTTCAGAACGATCTGGTTCAGCGATTAAATAAACGGTTAAGGGACCCACCAGCATAAAACCGGCCATAAACAGATAAGCTGTAGACCACGAATAAAAGTGCGCCAGACTGAAAGCTCCTCCGCCAGCAACAATCATTCCCAGCCGATATCCAAGCTGATAGGCTCCCGCCATTGCGCCCTGAAAATCCTCTCCAATCGCTTCAATGCGCCAGGCATCGATACTGATATCCTGAGTGGCAGAAGAAAAAGCGGTGATAACAGCGAAC
Source organism: uncultured Gammaproteobacteria bacterium (assembly GCA_937894085.1). Taxonomy (GTDB): domain Bacteria; phylum Pseudomonadota; class Gammaproteobacteria; genus JACNJF01. The sequence goes on from CALCSG010000099.1 coordinate 3,555, forward strand.
AGGACAACTGCCTGTAAACCGTTCATCGGATCACTGGAAGACATACTGATCAGTCCGTAGATGACGCCAATTTGAGCGACTAACATCCAGCTTCTGCGTTGACCCAGAACCCTGCTAAGCCACGGTACAGGTAAGCGGTCAACAAGTGGTGACCAGGTAAATTTAAATCCATACGCGAGCGCCACCCAACTGACAAAACCTATGGTTGTTTTATCGACACCCTCCACTCTCAGCCAGGCAGAAAGTGTTCCAAACACCAGCAAAATAGGCAACCCGGCGGAAAAACCGAGAAATAACATGGAGATAACTTTCGGGTTTTTATAAACCAGAAAAGACTCAATCCAGTTATGTCCGGAAATCCGCTTTCTCATTGCGCTATCTCAAAGTCATACTGCATGATCAATGGAGCATGATCGGAAAACCTTTCATCTTTATACACGGAAGCATTCTTAATCAATGGTTTCAATTTTGGCGTCACAATTTGATAATCGATACGCCAACCGACATTTTTATCCCAGGACTGTCCCCGGTTCGACCACCAGGTGTACATTTCCGCAGCAGGTTCTACTACTCTAAAAGCATCCACGAAACCCACGTTATCAAACAAATCCGTCAACCAGACTCTTTCGTGTGGCAAAAATCCGGAATTTTTCTGATTAGGACGCCAGTTTTTCAAATCGATTTCTTTATGTGCAATATTCCAGTCTCCACAGATAATAAACTCCCTGCGCTTTCTCTTTAATGACTGAAGATGCAGTTTAAAACTGTGTAAAAAGCGATCTTTCGATGCCTGCCGGTGATCACCAGATGAACCTGATGGCGCATACAGGGAGATGAAAGAAATGTTTTTAAATCGAAACTCCAGATAACGACCTTCATTATCAAACTCGCTGTCACCAAAACCACGAATTATCTCGAGAGGTTTTAGCCTGGAATAAATAGCGGTGCCGCTGTAGCCTTTTTTCTGTGCATCGTAATAGGCTGAGAAGTATCCTTGAGGGTGAAATATTTCATCTTCCAGCTGATCAATTTGTGCCTTGGTTTCCTGTACACAAACAATATCTGCCTGTTGCCTGTCGAGCCATTCGAAGAAACCCTTGCGCGATGCCGCACGAATACCGTTTGTATTAATTGAAATGATTTTCATTGATTGAAACTACAAAATTGATGAAGAATGCGTAAATTAGCGGGAAACACCGGCCAAAAATATCATTTTTGGTTATCATACAGCACAAGTTAATTTACAGGTGAACTATGCTCGAATTTCAACAACAATTTCTCGATTATTGCATCCAGCGTGGTGTCTTAAAATTTGGTGAATTCACGCTTAAATCGGGGCGTATCAGCCCCTATTTTTTCAATGCAGGCCTGTTGAATACCGGCCAGGATATGGATGCACTGGGAAATTTTTACGCCCAGGCCATCACCCACGCTAAAATTGAATTCGATGTACTATTCGGTCCCGCCTATAAAGGCATTCCACTGGCAGCCATTACATCCAGCAGTTTGTATAGAAATTTCCAGATAAACAAACCCTATGCATTTGATCGAAAAGAGAAGAAAGATCATGGCGAAGGAGGACAGATTGTTGGTGCTGAAATCAACGGTGATATTTTAATAATCGATGACGTCATCACCGCCGGTACTGCTATACGCCAGTCCATGTCACTTATCGAGTCATTAGGGGCCAGAGTAACATCGGTTGCGATTGCGCTGGACAGGCAGGAAAAAGGCCTTGGTGAACTATCTGCGATACAGGAACTTACCCAGCAGGGGGTTAAGGTTGTAGCTATCATTCAACTGGTTGATATCATGAGTTACCTGGAATCGAAAGGTGATTCAAAACAGCTTGAAGCCGTTAAACAGTACCGCGACCTATATGGTACTAACTGAGCATTCATTTATCGACCTCTGATCTTTTCAGAGGTCTGTTATTGTAAAGACCTGCCGACTGCATGTAATCAGGAACCTATAACCCTGGACGAGGTCACATCATTATGTCGAGGTTAAATTCAAAACAATCAACTATTTTGCTTATTCGTTCACAGCTTTACTTTCTGTTGCTAATTTCTTCATTTTCATTATTAGCCAGTGAACCAATAAAAGTAAAAAGCGGGAAATATCAAACTGCATTATTAGAACTCTATACATCTGAAGGCTGTAGCAGTTGCCCTCCTGCCGATCGATGGTTCAATCAACTGGTCAAAGCACCTGGCACTGGTCTTGATGTACTCGCATTAGCATTTCACGTAGATTACTGGGATTACATTGGCTGGAAAGATATCTATGCCGATCCCACTTTCACTAACCGACAACGTCATTTAGCCAGAGTCAATCGACAAAGCAGTGTATACACACCAGAATTTTTTTTAAATGGGGCTGAATCCAGAGGAACCGCAAGAGTTATAGCTAAAATACAGTCTATCAATAATATTTTATCGACTGTAAATCTTGAACTCATTTTACAGCCACATAAACATAAAATTGAATTACATTTAAACAGTCAATTTGATGCTAAAATCAACCCTCTGGTTCAATTTGTCGTTTTTGAAAACAACTTGAGCAGCGATATTAAAAGTGGAGAAAACAGCGGGCGTAAACTAAACCATCAGCAGGTAGTACGCTACCTGAGCCCGGAACAGGTATTAACATCTGAAATATCCGAAACAATAAATATACAACCAAAGTGGAAACAGCAAAATCTGGGTGTCGGCGCTATCGTAAAAAGTAAAAATGGCGACTATTTACAATCAGTATTCAGCCCATTTAACGCTAACTTTAAATAAAATACATGCAAATCAGATCGAGCAGGATTACAAACTTTCCAAAAATAGATTACTATTGATCAATACATCGTCAGCTAGAAAAAATATAATAATTGGCTAGAATCTACAGATGACCAGTTTTTCATAATTCTAAATATGCTAAATATCAAAATACCCGAATTCAACTCATAAGTGCAACTTAACCTAGCTGCACTGTTAAGGA
>CALCSG010000100.1 GCA_937894085.1 uncultured Gammaproteobacteria bacterium
CTGTAACTTTTTCGAAACCTCTGCCTTCAAAAACACCACTGGCAAATTCATTTTCAGATCTATCAACTATTACACTGCCAAGATAATTCCAGCCGGGGCTAAAAATCTCCAGTTTAGTGGACGTTTCCAGCACAGCATCAGTGCTCTGAATGGTCACCCGATGAGTTGCAGAATCCAGCTCAGAAACCGAGCCCGCCTCAAATGTTGCCAGGTGATCCAGGGTTTGACTGGGCAGTATGGGCAGCACAATGAAACTGATTGCCAGAAACAGTAACACAGCTTCCAGTTCCCTGGGATGGACTTTTGCTGACACCTGCTTGATGGAGTCCTTCGGAAAAAGTACGCCAAGGGTAACAATAGCGACCGCAACGGCCAACTCCTGCACATCATGCAGAATAAGTACACCCAGTAAAAAAGTGATAATTGCCGCCAGTTCGGTTGTGATACCGGCGCCGTGTTTGCGATCAGCCCAGTATTGAGACAGAACAAGCGCCAGCAACCCGAGGAAGGCAAGCGCAATTATCCATGGCATATCGAATTTCACAGCCAGAAAAGTCGAAAAGGCCCCTAACAGCGAGAACAGTACAAAGTCACGTAAACCAAGGGTAGAAAGCCCACCGTTACGCAGTTCACGTTCCAGGCCTATTAAAATCCCAAGCAGTATGGCAAGACCAAACTGACTGAAGTTCTTCAATAATTCATCGTAATTCATTATGTTTAAATCTTTAAAACTCTGTTAGTGACTAAAGTGGAAAAAATATGAAGTGTATGCTCTCAACATGGTAAAACAACTTGTAGCTCATGTTCCCTATTTATCGTAAAAATTTACCACAATGCCTACCTTTACAGAAGCATCTGTTAGCAAAATATCGCGTGGCGGATAGCCATTATACGCGATATTAACACCTGCTTTTAAAGATGTGACTTCACTTAATTTCTTACCTGGGTCAATCACAATTTCTCAGCCCTGTAGCTGGATACCAATCGGGGCTTAACAAACAAATATCCAATTAATAACAGTCCCAGTAACAAACTGATCACCAGAAAACTAATAGCCTGCCTGAATTTAGAGTTAAGAATCAACAATATCCCGGAGTCGGACTGACTGATAGTCACCAGCCTTTCCGATAGTGCGATCAGTTTCTGTTTATCCAGTTGTTGCAGATTATCGGTCAAACGTTTCAGGTCGACCCGGTCAGTGGATTCCAGGTAATAGCTTCGCTTATAAAGTATCGCAGCATTACCTATGGATATAACTGATATGAATAATACAAACGCAATTAGAAGTTTTTCCAACAAATTAAACTCTGGTTTCTATGTTTTATTGATAGCAGCCATTTCGTCCTGAAATTTAATCAGGAACAGGAAAATTGCAAAATGTTATTGCCCTGCTCTGACTCTTTTACTGGCTTTCCAAAACTTATCTTACCCTGGCCAAATAGCGTTAGTTCTTCGCGCCTTAAATAAATTTTCTGTTCATCATTAATACTAACGTAAGTGCCGTTAGTGCTTTGGTCAATTAATGTAAATTTCCCTCTTTGAATAACAATTTTAATATGAATTCTTGAGATTAGAGTTCCGGATATTAAGACATCACAGATTTTATCGCGTCCAAAAACTACAGGTTTACTTGATAGGTTGAGCCTGAGAGTTTTAGACTGATAAGTGAGCAGGAGCTCCTTAAACTGTTCAATTTTTGCCGGTAAGGCAAATATCTCTCCAGTTTGCATATCGGTGACTTCACCATCTTCTTCCCAGAGTAACTGGTATATGTCAAAAGCGTTTTCTTTACCTTTAAAATCGACCCGATCAAACTTTCGAGTTTGAGCATTCAAGTCAGCAGAATGTATTCGATTAGCTAAAATACCGCTATACAGTATTTGCCGGGATTTAGATATCGAGGCGATGCGGGCTGCTACATTGACTGTATCTCCGAAAATATCATTATTATCCAATATAGCCGGACCATAGTGCATACCTATTTTAATTGAAATACCCACTGTTTCAGGTGAACGGTCATCTTCCATAGTTTCCTGGATAGCTTGAGCCGCCATCAGAGAGAGGTCTACATCTAGAAAATAAACAAGAACTTCATCGCCTATCGTTTTAATGAGATGCCCTTTGTGCCTCCTGCAGATTGAAATTAAAGTGTTTAAGGCTTTTGATATACGGTCTCGTGCCTCTGTATCTCCCATTTTTTCATAAATTGCAGTACTTCCTACTACATCGGCAAACATAACAACACACTGGATTGATTTTTCTGACATGGGCCCATATCCTGGCGAGTAAAGTTGGAAGTTCAGTTTTGAGGTGCTAACTTATCTATGTTGAATTATAGGATATATACTACAAATAATTCCTATAACTGACTTTTCTATTAATAACAGGGTCACACATTAGCTAAAAAATTAATCTCCAGCCAAAAATTCCACTTTATAAAAGGCCACAGCTATCTTCGAGATATTAAGCA
>CALCSG010000101.1 GCA_937894085.1 uncultured Gammaproteobacteria bacterium
TTTCCTTAACAGTGCAGCTAGGTTAAGTTGCACTTATGAGTTGAATTCGGGTATCTATAAGTATTCTTTTTTTAGCAGGTTGTGCTGCATTACAGCATCAAAATTTAAATGGGCCAGGTTGGTACAGAGTTAAACCAACCGATACTCTGTATTCAATTGCCTGGCGATATGGCCTGGATTTTCAGGAATTAGCGTTATGGAATGATATTTCTGAACCTTTTAGTGTAAATCCCGGTCAGCAGCTTGTTTTGATAAAACCCGTCAATTTGCCGACTAAAAGTGTGCAAGATGGAAAGCTTGTGACTGAGGCTGAGAAAAATCCGTCTGTAATCGTCAAGCCATTGACGCCTTCCTATAAGCAGACAATTTATTGGCGTTGGCCGACTCAGGGAAAAGTTATAAATCTCTTTTCAATCAATGATTTAGACAGTCGTGGTATTGATATTGCAGGAGAAATAGGGCAACCTGTATATGCTGTTGCTGAAGGTAAAGTTGTGTATAGCGGTACAGGGTTAACCGGATATGGAAACCTGATTATCGTCAAGCATGATAATACATACTTAAGTGCGTATGCATATAACAGTAACAGGTTAGTACAGGAAGGTGTACAGGTGAAAAAGGGGACGCATATTGCGAATATGGGAAGTGGCAAAAATAATGTACCCATGCTCCATTTTCAAATTCGTAAGAATGGCAAGCCTGTTGATCCTTTACTTTATTTACCCGATACAAAATGAGTACAAAATCTCTCGAGAGGGCTGTTAGCATGAGCAAATCAAATGATCCAACAATTTTGCAAGATAAGGAAATTCCCGTGGACGAAATTGTGGAGTCAAGTCAACTTGCCGAGCAATATGAGAGTGATGAGCTGAGCGATTTGACTGATGTAGATTCAAACGAAGAAGAGCAGAATATCATCAAAAAAGAAGTTGACTCAGTCGCTGAAAATTTTGTTGAAAGATGCAGGACTATTGAGCGACGTAAATCGTCGACTCGCCGTCGTGTTTCTGATGCTGATCCTACACGCCTGTACTTAAGTGAAATTGAAGGTTCTCCATTACTCACCGCTGAAGAAGAAGTTTACTTTTCTCGAAAAGCTCAAAAAGGTGATTCTACTGCCCGCGATACCATGATCGAATGTAATCTGCGACTGGTTGTTAAGATTGCACGTCGTTATATGAATCGGGGATTGCCATTACTGGATTTAATTGAGGAGGGCAATCTGGGGTTAATCAGGGCGGTGGAGAAGTTTGACCCGGAACGAGGATTTCGTTTTTCGACTTATGCCACGTGGTGGATACGGCAAACTATAGAGCGCGGTTTAATGAACCAGACACGAACTATTCGCTTACCCATTCATGTTATTAAAGAATTAAATACTTATTTACGTACAGCTCGGCGCTTAACTCAGGATTTAAAACAGGAAGCAACTTCAGAAGATATAGCCAGGACTCTCAATAAGCCGATTGAAGATGTTGAAAAAATGCTCAAGCTGGCTGATAGAGTTACCTCGGTCGATGTGCCTATGGGGGGTGATGGTGAACGTCCCTTACTGGATATTATACCTGATGAAAATAACCCTGATCCTTCATTTATCCTGCAGGATGAATCGGTTTTGCAACATCTCGATACCTGGCTGGATGAACTCGATGACAAACAGCGTGAAGTTGTAGTACGACGATTTGGTTTACGTAATCATCCTCGTGGCACATTGGAAGAGGTGGGTCTGGAATTAGGTGTTACTCGTGAACGTGTACGTCAGGTGCAAATGGATGCATTACGACGATTAAGACGTATTCTTGAGAATAACGGATATTCCAGAGAGAATATTTTACAGTAAAAATTAATCTGACTATAATCTGTCGATGCATATCTTTTCAGGCAGATTACTGATTCTGGGGTTATTTTTTTTAGGGGTATCCCAGTCACTTTATGCGGAGTCATTCACCAGCCCTTTCGGGCAAAAATTTGTCAAAATTGAACCCGGTCAATTCATCATGGGAACGCAGGATTTTGATTTACTGATTAAAGAAGTAGATCCGGATCGTATTGAAAAATTAAAAAAAGAATTACCCGCTCATAAAGTAAAAATTTCAAAAGCATATTATCTTGCTACCACTGAAATGACGCAAGGTATGTGGTATGAGCTGACAGGTGATCAACCGGGAAAAGAACAGAGGTGGGATAGACCTGACTGGAAAAATCTACCTGTTAGTAGAGTAAGCTGGGAGTCCGTTCAGGAGTTCATCGATATCGTAAATGATCTGGATGAGCAATATCACTACCGGCTACCGACTGAAGCGGAATGGGAATATGCGGCGCGCGCTGGAACCAGAGGGTTACGACCTTTTGACTATGCTGAAATGGCTGATTATGCCTGGTTCAGGGATAATTCAGGTAATAACCCAATGCCTGTCGGTACGTTGAAACCCAATGCCTGGGGATTATTCGACATGATCGGTAATTTATGGGAATGGGTCGAAGATTCGTATGACCCGGCATATTACAGCGCTTCACCCTCAGTTGATCCAAAGGGAGCAGAACTTTCAGTAAGAAAATCTATGCGAGGAGGTTCATATCATTGCACCACTGAACGGGTTAGAGTAGGAATTCGCGGAACTAATGTCGAATTTCGGTCTATGTCGGTTCTAGGTTTTCGACTGGCAGCCGATAAGAAATAATCATCACAGGATTTTTGAGGCGTAATCAGCCAGTCGAGATCTTTCACCTGTTTTCAAGGTGACATGACCACTGTGTTCCCAGGCTTTAAATCTATCCACGATATAGGTCAAACCAGAGGTTGTTTCAGTAAGATAAGGCGTGTCAATCTGTCCGATATTGCCAAGACAAACTACTTTGGTGCCGGGGCCTGCCCGCGTAATTAATGTTTTCATCTGCTTCGATGTCAGGTTTTGCGCTTCATCCAGGATGATGAATTTATTGAGGAAGGTTCTACCCCGCATAAAGTTCAACGATGAAATTTTTATACGGTTACGCACAAGATCTGTCGTGACCTGTTGTTCCCAGGGTTCATTTTTATCATTTCCTACCAGCACTTCCAGGTTATCCATTAATGCACCCATCCAGGGTGACATTTTTTCTTCTTCGGTGCCGGGTAAGAAACCAATATCTTCACCTACCGGTACGGTGACTCGCGTCATGATAATTTCAGAGTAGCGCTTTTCATCCATAGTTTGTGTTAAAGCGGCCGCTAATGTCAGCAATGTTTTGCCTGTGCCAGCTGTTCCGGATAAACTAACAAAGTCAATTTCCGGATTCATCAATAAATTTAGAGCAAAGTTCTGTTCGCGATTGCGTGCATGTATGCCCCAGACTGCATTACGTTCACTGGCATAATTTTTTACGACTTCAATGACGCAACGGTTTTCTTCTTTTTCATACACAATGCCATCAAAATTATCTTCCATGTAAATAAACTGGTTGGGGTACCAGTCCCTGGTATCTTCACCTTCTATTTCGTAGTAAGTTTTTCCGTCGCGCTGCCAGGAATGGATGTCTTCACCATGTGCTTCCCAGAATTCCAGCGGTATTTCCTGGCTGCCTGTGAATAACAGCTCCAGGTCATCTAAAACTTTATCACTGGAATAATCTTCAACCTGAATTTCCAGTACTACAGCTTTGATGCGCAAGTTGATATCTTTGGAGACCAGGATGATTTCGCAATCCCATTCATCATGTAAGGCAAGTACGGTTCCGAGGATTGAGTTGTCATTTTTGCTGCCGGGTAGACTATCAGGTAAGCAGGGTTTATGGGCCTCTGTTTCGAAATAGAGACGTCCACTGCTATTGACATTGGAAGTCCCATTACCATTTTTAAGCAGATACTGGCTCAACGGGATACCCTGTTTTATATCGATATTCTTATGTTCGGTCATCAAGTCATCAATAAAACGGTTGACCTGACGTACATTTCGGGCAACTTCTGACAGGCCTTTCTTGCCCTGATCGAGCTCTTCCAGCACCGTCATTGGCAGGTATATATTGTGTTCCTGAAATCTGAATAGAGCACTCGGGTCGTGCATTAAAACATTCGTGTCGAGTACAAATAACTTTGGTTTATTATCTGGCATAATTTGAGTGATGAAATGTTTTATAAAAAATGTAAACGATTAATATTTAGTTCACATTATAGTTGTACTAATAAATTGATGCTTTTAATTTAATAGGATTATAGTGAAATCGAAACAGAATTAATCCAGAATAACCCACATGCATAAATCAATAAAACTTTATAACCGGCAACAGGTTTACCAGTTAGATCAACTGGCAATGACAGAGGACGGGTTTTCTTCAAAGCAATTGATGGGGCAGGCGGCAATGGCTGTTTGGCATTCCATTCAAAGACGATGGCCTGATATTAAAAGAGTCATCATGCTGGCAGGTTGTGGAAATAACGGCGGAGATGCGTTTGCGCTTGCCAGTATACTAAAAAAAGCAGGTTTAGCGGTCGAATTACTGTCTGTAGGCGATTTGTCAGGTCAATCAGATGAGGCTCGTGAATTTCGTGAAAGTTGGGAGCAGCAGGGTGGTTTGACTCAACCCTGGCAAGGAACTTGCCCTGACTGTGATTTAATTGTTGATGGTCTGCTGGGGATAGGTCTGGATCGACAGCTGGATGAAAACTGGATTTCGATGATTGAAGTGATCAACAAAATGAATGCTGTTCGAGTTAGTATCGATATACCCAGTGGATTAAATGCCGATAGTGGAATTGCTATGCCTGTCGCGATAATAGCCGATTTAACAGTCACCTTTATCGGCAGAAAAGCCGGTTGTTTTGTTGCTGACGGCCCGGATTACTGCGGTGAAATAGATTTTGATGCGCTGGGATTATCTGGCGCTTCAGCAGCTAAATTGCCTGCTTTCTGCAAGCTGTTAGACACTTATAACATTACTCTGCCAGCTGTGCGTAAAAATAATAGTTACAAAAATCAATTTGGACATGTACTGGTCATTGGCGGTGGCCAGTCAATGTCAGGAGCTGTTCGACTGGCAGGTATGGCAGCATTGCGTTGTGGCGCCGGGCTGGTTAGTCTATGCGTACATCCGGCTAATGTGATAGCCGCTGCCAGCCATCATGCAGAACTGATGGTATCTGACTGGAATGCATTAGACGACACTCTTAAGCTGGCCACTGTTATTGTTGTGGGTCCAGGTCTCGGGCAATCACCAGCGGCGCAACAAATACTCATAAAACTTATCGACATCGATAAACCCATGGTGATCGATGCGGATGCATTGCAAACACAGTTTTTAAATTCGCTTAGCTTAAAAAACTGTGTAATCACACCTCATCCGGGGGAGGCAGCCCGTTTGTTGCAGTTGACATCTCAACAGGTTCAGCAGGACAGGATTGTCAGCCTGCAAAAATTGAATAAATTATGGCCGGCTGTTAGCGTGCTCAAAGGAGCGGGAAGTTTGGTTGGAAAGCAGAATAAAATAGTAAAGCTTTGCCTGCATGGGCATGCGGGAATGGCAACTGCAGGCATGGGCGATGTGTTGAGCGGTATGATTGCCGCTTACCTGGCTCAGGGATTGACGACATTAAAAGCAGCGCAAAGTGGCGTGCTGGTACATGCTCTGGCAGCCGAATATTTTGCCAGGGAACAGGATGCATCGAGCCTGATAGCCTCCGATGTCATCGAACGTGTATCACTGGTGGTCAGGGATATTCGTCATTTACAAAGGGACTGAAATGATCATCTGCTCAGAACAGGACATGAAATTATTTGGTGCCAAATTAATTCAGGGTAGTGAGTCACCGGGTATTGTGACGTTAAATGGAGACTTAGGTACAGGTAAAACAACTATTGTACGTGGTGCTCTGGAAGCCTGTGGAATTACGACGGGAGTACGCAGCCCTACTTACACGTTGATTGAATATTATGAATTGAAAGATTTTTCCATCGCGCATTTCGATCTATACCGACTGGGCGATCCGGAGGAGCTGGAATACCTGGGCTATCGTGATTATTTGCGATCAGATACCTGGTGTTTCATTGAATGGCCGGAACGGGCCGAAGGTTATCTGCAAAATATCGGGCTGGAAATATCTATCCAGTACCAGAATGAATGTCGTAAAGTGGAAGCTTCAGCGGACAATTCCTGGGGACAACAGCTGAAAACGAGTTTAAATCTTACCTAGTTTCGAGATAAGTGTACTATCTCTCTAATAAATAAAGAAAAACATTGATTTTATATCACTAATTTACTATAAATACAGATACTCAAAGGCAAAAAACTTACTTGTTGTGGATTCAATGGACACAGTTACGGCTACCAGACGATTTTTTTTGAAACAACTTGCCAGTCTCGGCGCAATGTTAACGGTGACAATTCCAGTTAAAAATGCATTGGCTGTTGAGACAAAAACAGCGTTAACCTCGGTTCGTATTTCTCAATCAAATGTTGATCATACCCGTGTGGTTTTTGATTTATCTGGAGCAGCTGAACACTCTTTATTTTCTCTTGAATCCCCTGATCGAGTCGTTATAGATTTAAAAGGTGTGCGTAAATCAGCCGCTTTAGTATCTGATGAAAATCAAACTACCCTGTTACAGGGTATTCGTTCTGCTGTTCGTGAGAATGATGATTTACGTATCGTACTGGATCTAAATGCTAAAGTGCGCCCAAGAAGTTTTATCCTGCAACCAGATAATGAATTAGGGTATCGACTGGTAGTTGATATGCACGGCACTAAATTAAGCCCTACACCGATTAAAACCAGTCAGCAGGAGCGCAGGAAGAAAAAGAAAGAATTTGTGATTGCTATTGACCCGGGACATGGCGGTAAGGATCCCGGAGCGGTAGGGCGTAAAGGCACAAAAGAAAAGGATATAACACTTGCAGTGGCGAAGAAGCTCAAGCAGTTGATTAATCGTACTTCCGGCTATAAGGCCGTGTTGACTCGAGATTCAGATCGTTTTGTGGTGTTACGCCATCGAGTGGAAAAAGCCCGCAAGCACCAGGCTGATTTATTCGTTTCTATTCATGCTGATGCCTTTAAAAGCCCAAAAGTCGAAGGTGCATCGGTGTATGCCCTGTCACTCAATGGAGCAACATCTGAAGCTGCCCGCTGGATAGCGCATAAGGAAAACTCTTCTGATTTAATTGGCGGAATTAGCCTGGATGATAAAGATGACCTGATCGCATCGGTGTTACTGGATCTGTCACAAACGGCAACCATACAGGATAGCCTCGAACTGGGTTCGGATGTGTTAAGGCATTTAGGTAAGGTCGGAAAACTCAATAAATCATCAGTACAACAAGCCGGATTTGCTGTGTTGAAAGCTCCTGACATGCCCTCTATATTGATTGAAACGGCTTTTATTTCCAATCCCAGAGAAGAGCGTCGTCTTAAATCCCCCAAGCATCAACAGAAAATTGCTAAGGCTATTTTATCTGGTATAAAGAATCACATGAAGAATCAGCTGGTTTAGAAGTTAAAAGGTATTCACCGCGCAGTACACAAAGTTAACGAAGAACCACAGCTAAAGCAAAAATTAATCTGCTAACTCAATTATTGTACTTTCATTCTGACTCAAACAGACAACCTCTATGTCTGCGGTGTTGACAGGTTGAGTGAAAGTTATTTTCAATATATGGGTTGTGGCTAAACCGGTCTAATTTAACCAAATTTTAGCTGTGAAGTGAAAAATGAATTCTGTATTAACTATTATATGCAGCTAATGTGGTAATTAATTATAGAAAGTAGTAACGATAATATCACTGAGACTAATTCTTTATACAGGTATCCAGTTGCAGGTGTAGTAATCATCAATGTTCGAAAATATGGAAAATATTATAACGAGGGAAATCCGGGGACAGAATATATATACTGTAGCATTCACAAATGCAGAATAAAATGCAAACTTTCTGCGCTTTTTATTACACATCAAAATGAGTATTCAACGTTATGAAAAATAGACTTTTTATTGCATCATTAGTTACTACTATAGTCAGCACTAACACTTTCGCTTTTGATGCCAAATTAGCTGACCAGGCATGGGACGGTAATAAAGTTCCTGCAGGACAACAATGTCAGAAGTTTGGGGGAATCAATCCCTCAACACCAAAATTAATGATTAGTGAAATCCCCGCTAACTCTAATGCAATAGTGCTGGAATACAGCGACCGTGACTCTGAAAAGATGAATAATGGCGGTCATGGAAAAATGAGTTTTATGATTAAACCACCGCTAACGCAGGTGGAAATCCCCTCCATTGCCGGACATACATTCGACATCCCCGCAGCGTTCAAAATAATTGAAGCACAGCGTAGTCCAGGTTGGGATAAAGCGGGTGCTTATATGCCACCATGCTCTGGCGGCAAGGGACATGCTTACTATGTGACTATCAAAGCAGTTAAGGATGACAAAGTCATTGCTTCTACAACTTTGGAAATGGGTAAGTACTAAGGCGGTCAGCCGATGCGTAGAGAATTAAAGTTCTCACGGTAATTCAACCAACGGAGGTCGTTGCTACCACAGCTGCTCAATCTGCAGGCTGGTGTTAGGGAAGTGCTCCAGTGGATGCCTCCGGTGATGATAAATAATGCTTAACGAGTACATTATGCAAAATACAATTTCTGAAGATATAATTGCGGGAATATTGAATTTTGCGGTGTTTTTTAAAAGTAATATTTACTGTTTTCTTACGTATGCCCGACCTCAGGTCGAGAAATGTCATGATTGAACTGAAAAAACCAATTATTCTATTGCTTTTTGCGCTGCTATTATCGGCTTGTTTCGAGGAAAAGAGCACGTCTCCTCCGTCACCGAAAGGTGTCCTCGCTGTCGAAGCCAGGTTGTCCGATTTTGCATCCAGTGCCATTTTGTCTGGCTCAGTGAGCGCAAGATTTGAAACGCAGCTTTCTTTCCGCGTATCCGGACGGATCATAGAACGGAATGTCGAAGTAGGTAGTCATGTCAATGCTGGTGATGTGCTGGCACGGATAGATCCGATTCAGCAGCAAGCCGATGTAGAAGTGGCAAAAGCGAGCCTGGTGGCGGCTGAAGCACAGTTGCGGCAGGCGACATTAGCGCTCAAACGCCAGCAGGAACTGTTAGCCAGCCAGATCACCTCAAAGGCCAGTTACGATCAGGCCGAAGCGGCGCTGCGCACAGCGCAGGGTACAGTTGATGCAGCGCAGGCAGTTCTTGCCAGCGTAAAAGATACCTTAAGCTTTACCCAACTCAGGGCAGATGCAGACGGCATTATTACGGCACGCAACGCCGAAGTCGGCCAGGTTCAGCAGGCTGCTCAGACGGTGTTCACGCTGGCGCATGACGGCACTCGCGATGCGGTCTTCAACGTTTTTGAATCACTGTTCCTTTACTATCAGCCTGACGCCAGCATCGAGGTATCCCTGCTGTCCGATCCCTCTGTGAAAATTAGTGCAACTGTTCGCGAAGTGTCTCCGACGATTGATTCTTCAACGGGTACGATCCGCGTAAAGGTAGACCTCGGCGAACGTGGCACTAGCATGCCGCTGGGCGCCATTGTCTCTGGTCGTTTCTCCTATGAATCAAAACGGGTCATACTTCTGCCATGGAGTGCTATGGCTTCAGTCGACGGTAAACCTGCTGTCTGGCTGATCGACTCGAAAAGCAGTAAGGTGGGGCTGCAACCGGTGCAGGTCTCCGATTATGAAACAGGTCAGTTTACTGTTACAAAGGGGTTGAAAGATGGAGACCTCGTAGTCAGCGAGGGTGGAAAGCTATTACGGTCCGGTCAACGGGTCACTATCCTTAAAAAGGAGGCACAATGAACTGGTTTAGATATCTATTTCTGTCACTCGTTGTGCCCGTCATGCTGGCTGGTTGCGAGGAAAAAAAGCCAGAATCAGCGCCGCTGGTTATACGACCTCTGCTGTCCACCATTGTCTCTCCTCAGGTGGCGTATCGGTTACAGTTTGCTGGCTCCATTGAGCCACGCACAAAAGCAGAGCTGGGTTTCCGGGTGCTTGGCCGAGTTATCAAACGCGACTTTAACGTTGGTGATATGGTTACAAAAGGCCAGGTGATCGCGATGCTCGACCCCCTGGTTCTGGAACTGTCTGTGCGTAGCGCCGAGGCTGACCTTTCCAATGCCGAGGCACAGTTGAGGAATGCTTCACTGACTGAGCGTCGCCAGTTCCAGTTGTCGCGAGTCAATTCCTCCACCCAGGCCGACTATGAAAATGCCCTGCTTGCCAGAGAGAGCGCAGATGCTGCGGTTGCCAAGGCCCGGGCAAATCTCACCAAAACCAGAGAACAGCTTAGTTATACAGAGTTGCACGCCGAATTCGACGGGGTAATCACCGCAGTTTCAGCGGAAGTCGGTCAGGTGCTGTCCGCCGGTGAAATTGCGTTTATTGAAGCACGGCCGGATCTGCGTGACGTGGTGATTGACGTGCCCGAAGACGAGATCTCTGCCATTAGGCAGGGAGTGGTATTTGAAATATCGCTGCAACTTGACCCTTCCATCCTTGCTGCTGGTACTGTCCGCGAAATCGCACCTCAGTCTGATGCGTCTACGCGCACCCGCCGGGTCAAAATCACCCTGGCTGATCCACCACTAACTTTCCGTCTGGGCACGATCGTGACTGCTACTGCTACAACAGATGCCCCACCGCAAATCGTGTTGCCCCAATCGGCATTCCTGCGCGACGGCGAAATTATCAGTGTCTGGGTGGTCGATCCAGATACAAAGTCAGTGTCCCGCCGAGCGGTGACCATCAATAATAAAGATGAAACCATTGCAAATGTGATTATCCTTTCCGGGCTTCAGACGGGAGAAAGGGTAGCTGTTGCGGGCGTCCACAGTTTGCAGGATGGACAGCAGGTCAGAATCGATATGGAGGGATCGCGGTGAAGAAATTCAACCTTTCGGACTGGGCGCTCGAGCACCGCTCCCTGGTCTGGTATTTCATGATCATTTTCCTCGTTGCTGGTTTTATGTCCTATCTGAACCTGGGGCGAGAAGAAGATCCTAACTTCACCATCAAAACTATGCTGATCCAGGCGCAATGGCCTGGCGCCTCAGCTGAGGAAGTGACAAAGCAGGTAACCGACCGCATCGAAAAGAAGCTCGAAGAACTGGACTCGATTGATTACACCAAAAGCATGACGACTTCCGGCCAGACTATTGTTTTCGTGAATCTGTTAGCGACTACAAAGGCGAAGGATGTGACTCCTATATGGTTGCAGGTGCGTAACATGATAGCTGATATTAAGGGTAGCTTCCCCACCGGTGTTATTGGTCCATTTTTCAATGATCGTTTTGGCGATGTATTTGGCAGCATCTACGCTTTCACAGGCGATGGTCTAAGCCAGCGTCAATTACGTGACTACGTTGAAGATGCTCGCTCTCAAATTCTGCATGTGCCGAATGTTGGCAAGGTAGACATTATTGGCGCTCAGGAAGAAGTGATCTATCTCGAGTTCTCTACGCGCAAGATTGCTGCTCTGGGTATTGATAAGTTAGCCGTTCTATCCACGCTGAAGGCGCAAAATGCGGTCACAGCATCCGGCTTCTCACAGGCCGGTCCAGAACGAATTGCGTTGCGCGTCAGCGGCCAGTTCACTTCCGAAGACAGCTTGCGCAGCATCAACCTGCGAGTCAACGACCGTTTTTTCCCGTTGACGGATATAGCTACTATCCGGCGCGGATATGCCGATCCACCAGACAGGTTGTTCCGTTTTAATGGCAAAGATGCTATCGGGCTTGCTATAGGTATGAAGAGCGGTTCAAACCTGCTGGAATTCGGGGCGGCACTTGATAAGCAGATGGAAAGTATTATTGCCAATATGCCGATTGGCGTCGACATAGGACGCGTAGCCGATCAACCGGCAGTGGTTGAAGAGGCTGTGTCCGGTTTCACCCGGGCCCTGTTTGAAGCGGTGGCCATCGTGCTGGCGATCAGCTTTATCAGTCTTGGCCTGCGTGCCGGGCTGGTGGTGGCAATTTCTATTCCACTGGTTCTGGCGATTACCTTCCTGGTGATGGAATATAGCGGCATCTCATTGCAGCGTATTTCTCTGGGCGCACTCATTATTGCGCTGGGGCTTCTTGTCGATGATGCCATGATTGCGGTTGAAATGATGGTGGCACGGCTGGAAGCGGGCGATAATCTGCGCAAGGCCGCGACCCATGTTTACACCTCGACAGCATTTCCGATGCTGACGGGTACCCTGGTCACGGTGGCCGGCTTTATTCCTGTCGGGCTCAATAGTAGCAGGGCTGGTGAATTTACCTTCACCCTGTTTGTGGTCATCGCAGTTTCGCTTACCGTATCATGGGTCGTGGCCGTTCTGTTCACGCCATTGCTCGGTGTCACCTTGATGCCAAAAAGTATGAAACAGCATCATGAGAAGAAGGGGCGGCTGGCGTCGATGTTCTCATCACTGCTGCGTCTGTGTATGCGTTTTCGCTGGATTACGATCTTGCTTACTGTGGTTGCATTCGTAGCGTCTCTGGGGGGCATGGGATTTGTTCAGCAGCAGTTCTTCCCCTCATCGGACCGTGTCGAGCTGATCGTTGACTGGTATCTCCCTCAGAATTCGTCAATTTCAGAGACAAACAGGCAGATGGCCCAGTTTGAAAATGACATGCTTGTTGGCAATGAAGATATAGATCACTGGTCGACCTATGTTGGCGAGGGCGCTCCACGTTTTTTGCTGTCCTATGATGTTCAGCCACCTGACGTATCATTTGGTCAGACCGTGATGATCACTAAAAGCATCGAAGCTCGTGACCGGCTGCGTGTTAAGTTCAAGGATTACCTGAACAGGACGTTTCCGGGTACTGAGACATACGTCAAATTACTGGCTATTGGCCCACCGGTGGGCAAGCCCGTGCAGTATCGTATCAGTGGCCCCGATGTGCAGACCGTTCGTAACCTTGCGCAGGATGTCGCCGGTATTGTTGGCAGCAATGAAAATTTATCTGGTCTTACTTTCGACTGGAACGAGCCGGCGCGTGTGGTCAAAATTGACGTTCTGCAGGACAGGGCACGTCAGCTTGGTGTAACCTCAGAAGATATTGCTTCTGCCCTGAACGGTATTGTCGCTGGTGCTCAGATTACAAAGGTGCGCGACGATATCTATCTGGTTGATGTGGTGAGCCGTGCGCAAAACTCGGAACGTGGCTCTATCGAAACGCTGCAGAACCTGCAGTTGCCTGCGTTAAATGGCAAGTCGGTACCGCTTTCGGTGGTCGTCAGATTTCATTACGGACTGGAGCAGCCGACGATCTGGCGACGTGACCGCCTGCCTACCATCACGCTCAAGGCCGCTGTCGTCAGCGAATTGCAGCCTGCGACAGTTGTGACCCAGCTGGAGCCTCAGATGACGGACTTCAACAGGACATTACCACTGGGATATTCCGTGGTTGCTGGTGGAACTATCGAGGAAAGTGCCAATGCGCAGGGGCCAATTGCAGCAGTTGCGCCTCTGATGCTGTTTATCATGGCAACAATCCTGATGATCCAGCTGCAAAGTTTTAACCGACTGATACTGGTGTTTACAGTGGCACCTCTGGCCCTGATCGGCGTGGTTATTGCACTGCTTTCAAGCAATGCACCGATGGGTTTTGTGGCAATCCTGGGTATTCTGGCACTGATAGGAATCCTGATCCGAAACTCGGTCATACTGATCGTGCAGATAGAGAACCTGAGAAAGGAGGGTATGCTACCGTGGAAAGCAGTGATCGAGGCGACAGAACACCGTATGCGACCGATCATGTTGACGGCTGCGGCAGCAACGCTGGCTCTCATCCCGATCTCGCGAGAGGTTTTCTGGGGACCTATGGCCTATGCCATGATGGGTGGTATTGTCGTTGGTACAGTACTTACATTGTTGTTTTTGCCCGCGCTCTATGTGACGTGGTTTCGCATCAGGCAGCCAACCGATGATGGCGTTTACCAACCAGGTGCCGAGTAGGAATACTCGCAAGTTGCGTCAATATGTGCCGGGTTTTATTCATCCCGTAAAGCCTCCACTGGATCCAGTTTTGCTGCATGTTGAGCTGGAAATACACCGGCTGCCAGGCCGATTACAATGGCGCTGATTTCAGCCAGAATGACATAAATCCAGGGAGTATGTACGGGTAAAGCAGGCATCACGAAATGTAAAATTTGTGCGGCTCCTATGCCTGTCAGTAAACCTGCAATTCCACCAATCGCTGACAATATCACTGCTTCGCCCAGAAACAGTGAAAGGATTTGCGAATGACGCGCACCCAAAGCCCTGAAAAGGCCTATCTCGGCAGTGCGTTCGGCAACACTAATAGTCATAATTGTGATTATGCCAATGGCACCAACCAGTAATGAAATAGCGCCTATGGCGGCCACTGCAAAAGTGATGATATCGAGGATTGAACCCATCACATCCAGCATTTGTTGCTGAGTGGTGATGGTAAAATCTTCGCGTCCATGGCGAGCCATTAACAATCGTTTAATGCCTGCTACCACTTTTTGTTCATCAACCCCTTCGTGATACAACAGGTCAATTTCCATTAAGCCTTCACGATTAAACATTTCCAGTCCGCGTGCCAGCGGTATATAAACTGTATCATCCAGATCAAATCCTAAAACCTGACCTTTGGCGGCCATCACACCGACTACCCGGTAACGATCACCACCAATGCGAATACGTTGACCTATCGGGTTGCTGTTGGCGAATAATTCCTGTTTTACCTTGCTGCCAAGAACGGCTAATGCCCTGGGTGCTAACGGGTCATCGAAAGGTAAAAAATGCCCGCTCAATACCGGCATTTTAAAGGCATTCGGGAAATCGGAACCTGTTCCATAAACGGTAGTACGGCGGCTTCGGTTGTTGCCTTCTACTTCGGCATTGCCCTGAATGATTCCTACCACCGATTTACTGAAGGATAGCTTATTCATAGCTTCTGCATCATCGATGGTCAGAGGTCTTTCGGTGCCAAATACCCCCATCGACATGCCCATGGTTGTCGTTTTGCCCGGATTGACTGCAACGATGGTTGTCCCAAACTGGGTGAATTCCGACAGAATAAACTGGTGAATGCCTTCTCCGATGGAGGTCAACAAAACCACTGCTGAAATGCCAACAGAAATACCTAACATGGTCAGGAAGCTGCGTAACTTGTGGGTTAATAACGAAGTGCTGGTCAAGTTTATAAAATCACGTGTTAACATGATCAATGCCCCTGCAAGGAATTAACCGGATCAAGTTTCGATGCCTGTTTTGCCGGAAGCAGGCTGAATAATAATCCGGTTGAAATGGCGACAATAAATGATGCCAGCATGGCCCATATGGGTGGATAAGCCTGTAACGCAGGCAATGCGAGTCGAATGCCCCAGCAACCACCAAGACCCAGTATAAATCCCACTACTACGCCTAGCAACGATAACTGCAGAGCCTCTGTCAGAATTAATATGAGTATCTTTTGAGACGAAGCCCCCAGGGCTTTCAGTAACCCTATTTCTGCAGTGCGTTGAGAGACTGCTACCAGCATGACGTTCATGATTAATATACCGGAAACCGCGAGGCTGATGGCAGCGATACCGCCAACCGCATAGGTGAGTGCCGACAGTATTTTATCGAAAGTCTGGATGACAGCATCCTGTGTGACCACGGTGACATCTTCTTCCCCATGATGACGTTGCTTAATGGTGCCGATCGCAAAATCAACCACAGTCTGCATGGCTTCGCGGCTTCTGGTTTCAATCAATATGCGAAAAAGTGATGGTGTATTAAGTAATGACTGGGCAGAGGCAACCGGGATGATGACGACATCTTCCACATCGATATCCAGTGAACGTCCTTCTGATGCCAGGATACCCAGCACTCTATATCGATTGTCTCCCAGGCGGATCCATTGCCCGATTGCGCTATGCGCACCGAATATTTCATCCCGAATTTTTTTGCCGATGACACACACCGGTGTCGCTCTGTCCCAGTCAGTTTTGGGCAGGAATTGACCTGCTAAAAGTTTCCAGTGTCGTAATTCGAGAATCTCCTGGGTGGAACCCATGATAGTGACTTCACGCTTTCTGTTTTGCCAGGATACTTCTACTGCACCAATATTTAGTGGAGCAATGCGGGTGACTGCCGGGTGTCGTGTCAGAGCCTGTGCATCATCCAGTGTCAGATCTCTCGGGGTTACTCCCATCATGGTGCTTAAACCCATGCCGACAGTTTCGCTTTTTCCCGGTAACACTATCACCATGTTGGTACCGAGTGAGGCGAATTCACCTGTGACATAACGTCTGGCACCTTCGCCCAGAGCCGTTAACAGTAATACAGATGCCACACTGATACTCATTGCCAGTAACATTAATATTGTGCGGCTACGGTATCCCTTGAGGGATTTCCAGCCATACAGAATAATGTCAGATGACAGCATGATTCACCGGGTATTGTCAGCTAATTTATCAGACTCGATACGACCATCCACCATTTTTAAAGAACGCATAGATCGCTTACCCAGGTGACTATCGTGAGTGACGACAATCAGCGTTATACCCCTGTCGTTCAGTGATTCCAGTGTTTGAATAACGTCAGCTCCGGATTTCTGATCCAGATTCCCGGTTGGTTCATCTGCCAGTAAAACTGAAGGTTCGGTAATCGTTGCGCGTGCTATCGCCACCCGTTGACGTTGACCACCTGATAGTTGATCAGGTTTGTGGTGTGCGCGGTCAATCAGGTTCATCGATTGCAATGCCTGATCGACTTTAGGTCGTCTTTGTTCTGAGTCGATGCCTGCCAGTAACAGCGGCAGTTCAATATTTTCCCGCGCAGAGAGACGTGGAATCAGGTGAAATGCCTGAAACACAAATCCTATATGCTTATTGCGAGCAGCTGCTTCCTGCTGTTCATTCATCTCGGTAACATTCTGATCATTTAAATAATACTGGCCGGAGGTTGCATGATCGAGCATACCAATGAGATTTAATAAAGTCGATTTACCCGATCCGGAAGGTCCCATCACCGATAAATACTCACCCTGTGATATCTGCAGATTAATATCATCCAGAGCATGCACAGTTTGCTCGCCAACCTGAAAATTCCGATGAATTTTTTCGAGCTTAATCATGATAATTCAACTGATTTATTCAGGTTCATGAGCACCTATTTCTTTTTTGTATCTATTTTAACCACAGCACCATCAACCAGACCGTCTCTGTCAATTGATGTCACAATTTGTTGCCCGTGTTTAAGGCCCCCTAAAATTTCACTATGTTGCCAGTTGTTCAGACCGATAGAGACGTTAACTTCACTGATAGTGTCAAAATCAGGGTCGTACAGGTAGACCTTATTACCTTCCAGCAGTGCTTCACTGGGAATGCGTAAACTGTCGGCGTGTGAATCGATGATGACTTCGACATCGGCAGTGTAGCCGGGTAGCATATTAAGATTATCTTTATCGCTAATGAAATCTACTTCGATATCCACCGTGCGAGCCTGTTTTTCCTTATCCATTACATAAGGAGCAACACGCCTGACCCTGCCTTCAAAGAAATGTTTACCGAAGGCATCCAGTGAAATACGTGCAACCATGCCCGCCCTGATTTCGGGTGCATCGACTTCATCGATAGGAGCACTCACATACAGGCAACTAGTATCGATAATATCCACTGCCGGTGGAGTAGGTATACCGACCGGAGAAGGGGTGATGTATTCGCCCAGCTCACCATTCACTTCGGCAATTGTTCCATCAAACGGCGCGATAAGCCGGGATCTTTCAAGGGATGCATTAGCCAGTGCAATTTTAGCCAGGCTGATGTTGATGGTAGCGATGGCTGCTTCACAGGCCGCTTTACTGGCCAGAGATTCACCCTCAGCTTTTTCTGCCACTTCATCCGAAGTAAGCTTGCGAGCTAACAACTCGGTCATTCTTCTGGCTTCTCTTGCGGCCAGTTCTGACTGAATACAGGCTTGCTGCCGTAAAGCCTTGCTGGCGATTAACTCGGATTGAGCCAGTTGCAGTTGAGCACGCAGGTCATTATTCCAGATTTCAAACAAAATCTGTCCCTTCTTAACTGACTCACCTTCCTTGACTGGAAGGCTGGAAATCTGACCGCCGAGAGAAGGCGATAACCTGGCACGACGACAGGCGTTTAATGTACCTGCCCGGGTGTTGGTGACAGTGCGTTGAATTTCACCTTTTTCGACAGTAGCGACAGTCACTGCAACAGGTTTATTTCGCTGCATCCAGTAAACAACAGCAATTACAAAAATAATTACTACAGAAATTAAAATAACGAATCGTAATTTTTTCATTGCTATTCCCTCTTTGTAAGGATTTTACCAGAGTCCATGTTGCGAATCCCGGAGGATAAAATGTTTCTATAGTAATGTTGTGAAATGCTGATTTAAATCAAATCTGCGCTAAGAGTTATGATTAATATTTTGTTTTTTTTAACACGGCTCTGGTTAGGTAGTACTACACATTAATTTGTGAGGTTTTTCATTTTTTATCTAACAAAAAATAAAAAATCTAATATATCACCTTATTATTTTATTATAATCAATAGTTTAGAGCTTTTACTTGATTTAAAATAGAGATTAACCCATTAATGTATTGAAATTGCAGGAATGATACCTCCATCACCTATGTAAATATAAAAGGTCTCTAATATTATGGTTTTTTGAATAGCACTATGCCAGCAATTAAATAATGGCATAACTAATGAAAGTAACTAATTGTTAACGGAAATAAATGAATGATCAAACTACGAATAACTTGGATAAAAATTTTTGCTGGATCAATTTTAGGACTAAATCTTGGTAACCCGGCTATTGCACTTAACTTGTCCACAGTAGTGGCAGATTCGATTAGTGCACATCCTCAGGTTAAAGAAAAAGTTCATGTATACAGGCAGGTTGTTACAGACCAGCAAATCGCACAGAGTGGTTTTCGTCCCAGTGTCGATCTGGAAGCTTCCACCGGTTTTTTCAATACTGAATCACCTGCCACAGGCAATACGGCCACTGATTACGAAAGCTCCCGGCTGGAGCTGTCGGTCACCCAAAACCTGTTTAATGGTTACGATACTACTTACCAGAAAGAACAAACCAGATATCGTGTAAGTTCTGCCCTGTTTGATGTTTACGATACTGCTGATAATATTGCGCTGGATGCTATACAGGCTTATCTTAACGTGATGAAGCAACAGCGTTTATATGAGTTGGCGATACAGAATGTTAATTCTCATGAAGGAATACTTGCTCAAATTAGGGAGCGTAGTAATTCTGGCGTAGGTCGTCGTTCTCAGTTACAGCAAACTGAAGGGCGGGTGGCGCGAGCTCATGCCAGTTTAATTGCTCAACAAAATAATTTACAGGATGCTTCCACGCTTCTGCACCAAATTCTGGGACGATATGTTGATCCGAAGAATTTAACGGAACCCGTGTTACCAGAGTTACCACCCGATGAATTGAATACACTGATCGATCAGGCGTTGTTAAATCACCCTGCGATGAAAGTAGCGGAAAGAAATATTAATGCTTCCATGGCCAATTATAAACGCGCCAGATCCAGTCGCTATCC
>CALCSG010000102.1 GCA_937894085.1 uncultured Gammaproteobacteria bacterium
CCCTTCGTTTAGGGTTTTTCCTCTACCGGCTGCTGGAGCCGTTACAGGAAAAACCAGATTACTCCCCGCTTGAGGTTATCAAGCATCCTTTACCTGGTCTTTTGGACAGGTGCCCTAAGCAATGTTGAGCAAGGTAGCGTTGCGAACCAGGTTGCCTGGTTTTGTTCATTTACTTTTAACCCAGACGGGCATGATTCCCGTTGGGGTATCTCCGTCTTTTTTTGGAGATACCAGTGGTAAATTTACTAGATTTAAAATGGCTGAAAAGATGCTCCCAGCAATTGAGAGATATGGCTGATGATCCTGATAGCGCTCAACTTGTCATCAATGCTATGGATGATGATCCTGAGTTAAGAGAAGAGTTACCACATATCTATGTGAGAGCTTTGAAAACTTTAGAGTTATCCAGGAAGAAATGACTCAAGCATTTTTCGCAATAGTCTTTCTTCTGAAGATCGACCTGGGAAATTCACTAAATGTGCAGCCACAAAATTTTTCAATTTAATGGTGGTTGTTATTCGACTCGTATCTGAACCCGTCAAGCTTTTTAGTTGATGGTGTTCTGAAGGAGTCAATCTTAAGCTGTTATTTGAAATAAGCATGATGTAGAGATTAGCAGTTTTTCTCTTTAATTCAATTAAGTCTTTTTCAACTTTTAACCCAGACGGGCATGATCCCGTTGGGATTTCTCCGTCTTTTTCTTTTGGAGACATCCCGATGCAAAGTGTATTACCGTTAATTTTTCCTGAGACAGGGAATAGATTTATTCAAGTTAAAGCGGCCCTGTTAAGTGATGCAGAGCAGCAAACCCTTGTTAAATTGGCCATTGATGTTCTTGAGTTACGTCATCATCCCGGGGAGTGTTTAAATTCCCCGAATCATCTGAAGGAGTATTTAAGGCTTAAGTTAGGTGAGTGTAAAAATGAGATATTCGGGGTTGTATTTCTGGATAATAAACATCGCGTTATTTGTGATGAAGTCATTTTTACCGGCACCATCGACTCAGCTTCTGTCTACCCGAGAGTGATAGTCCAGAAAGCCCTTGAACATAATGCAGCGGCCCTATCTCTGTATCACAATCACCCCTCGGGTGATCCTGAACCTAGTAGTGCCGATGTGAATATGACCGATAGATTGAAAAAAGCACTCAATTTAATTGACGTTCGCGTGCTGGATCATCTGGTCGTCGGTAGTGAGGGCGCTATTTCTTTTGCTGATCGCGGTTTGATCTAGGCAAATCTTATCTTTTACCCATGAGGGAATTCACTCCCTCTGGGGCCGTGATCCCTCTTTTTTTTACTTGAAGGAGAAATCACGATGCAACAAGAAAATACTTTAGCGGATTTATTTTGACCGGTTATTCACTCTTACAGTCGTCAAAATGCATTAGATGATGGCGTATTAATCGATGTTACTGAAACCGCTCAAGAAGCCGGTTTCAAAATTCCAGTCGCTGTCACACGAGCGGTCTGGGATAGGTATATCGAATGGACTTTGGATGATACAAAACGTCAAACGTACCAGGATCTTCAGGGGCGTTTATGGGATGTACTCTGGATGGCCAGAGCTGGGATTGCTGGTGATAATAAACATAAAAGCGTTGTTCTTTATCAGCTTTATTGCGTTCCACGCGCTCCTGCCAGTAAAGCAAAACAGCCAAGACGTACAACATTAAAAATGCATATTGGACCAGGTGATGATCACGAGCCGGTAATTACCATCATGCTGCCTGGTGAGGATTGAGCAATGAATACTATTCCTCAAGAATTCGCGCAATACCATGGCTTACAGTTTACGGATTACACCAAAACCACTTTTTTAATAGCAGCGGTTGAGTCTGATTCCAGTCAATTGTCGTTAACAGGGCGCGGCACAACACTCGATCCGTCGATACCACCGAGCTTTGAGCTGCAGGTCTTTGAGATTGATACTCGCGGATATAAAGGCTTATCCGGTCAATTTAAAAGTCTTCAGCAAATTGAAGGGTATTACGGGGTTAATTTAAAACCGGCTATCGCCTCAGCGCACTTTAACCAGTCATTTATGAACATGAATGAAGTGTTTGGGATTTTTGTTGATTCTGTTTTAACCGATGAATCGGATAATTTGATCTTTATCAGTTTATGGGGTCGTGATACTGCGATTCGAGAACTGCAAGGTCGATTAACGCTGGGTGCATCAGAAAGTGGATTAACAGCCTTTAACCTCCGTAATGATGACACTAAGGTCTTTGTTAAAATTGGCAATATACAGGCCATGGAGCAAATGGCCGGACGTGTTCAAACGGACATCTTAGGTGAGCTGGTGCATTGCTTTATTTTTCACAAAGAAATCATGAAACCGGATCTGGCAAATCATCGAGCTGTTTTGATTGCCCAGGAAGGTGAACCGGATTATTTGTGGAACGCTGTTAAACATACCTGCCCTGTTCCGTTACTTGATCATTGGGAAACGGTGTTGCTTCCCATATTGAGAGATACCGGCATGATTAAAAATCTGTCCGGCATCAATCAAAGTGGTACGCAGATTAATATCGATGAAGAGCGTATTGCATTGCTGGTTAAACAGGAATGTATGAATGGGCGGCTAACCGTAGCACCTTAACTTTACTTTAAACCCCTCGGGAGAAATTATCCTGAAGGGATGTTTCTCCCTTTTTTTGGAGAAACAACATGAAATGCCACATTGATGCATTAAAAGATCAGCGCTATATCCCTGACCATTCAACGGAACAGCGGCATGACAATCTGGACATGGTTATTTATCTTTATCCTGGTCATGACAGCTTAAGCAGCGTGAGTGCTGTTTGTTATGAAGGTCGTCGAACTAAGCCCTCGTTTAACCTTCGTTTTATGAGTAAAGAACGCAGGTCAGCCTATGTGTTGAAATGGACTGAGGATCGTCAAAAGGAAGTGGATGCTAAGCTTGCCGATCGGCAATTAAAGCGGGATTTTAAAACGACTTTAACGGTCGGCAGCATCTTATCTGCCTCCTGGGGATGGGAACAAACCAATGTTGAATTTTGGCAGGTGCTTGGAGTCAAGTCACCCAAAAGAGTTCTTATAAGGCCGATTGAAAAACGCTTGGCTGAAGATGGTGATCATTCGAGAAACGGCATGGCGGGGAAAGTTATCCCTGTAAATGACGCATTTCTGGATAACAGTGATCCCGTTGAAAAGCAGGTTTCTATAGGCAACAGAATTACCTTTTCAAAATATCGTCGTTTATCACCCTGGAGCGGTAAGCCTCAATATTGCTCTTGGTACGGTTAACTATATGAAACATTAACTCTTTCCTCTCTTTTTTTAGAGAGGTTTTTCCCCTACCGGCAGCTGGAGCCGTTACAGGAAAAACCAAATTACTCCCCGCTTGAGGTTATCAAGCACCCTTATCTGGTCTTTTAGACAGATGCCCTAAGCAATGTTGAACAAGGTAGCGTTGCGAATCAGATTCACTGGTTTTGTTCATTTACTTTTAACCCAGACGGGCATGATTCCCGCCGGGATATCTCCGTCTTTTTTTGGAGATATCATCATGGGATGGTTATTTATACAAAATGCTACACGCAACGAGGTAATCAATAAGCTGATTGCTTTTGAAGAAAATGAGCATGGCATCTGGAAAACGCACCGTCATTGCACACGCGGTAATGTGCTTTGGTCGATTGTGGAATGGACCGATAAGACTAAAAACAAGACTAGAAAAATCATTGCCTGCAATCTGCTGAAGAAATCATCTGATATGTACGGCACTCGAAAAGTCACGTCATGGGGCTATAAAAGCATGGATGAAAATGTGCATCCAAGCTATTACACCTGTCCACCGAGCTATCTGAAAGAAGCGCCTGAAGTGACCTGTGAGGAATGGCGCGAACAGGTGCGTAAATACAACCTAACCTATCAACTGGGTGATCGGTTGACATTGCACGGCTGCAAAATCCCTTACGTGGACGTGGTTTCTGTGAAACCACTGCAGGGCAGTTACGACGGCATACGTTATCGAATACCACGAGACATGATAGGGGGTGTTCAACATGCCAGATAGAGTAGTTCAATATATCGCACGATTATTGGCGTATGGAGTAATACATAAAAATTTTCGGTAATCCTCTTACCGATTTCATTCACCTTGACAGGGAAACTTCCCTGTGAGGTTTCTTTGTCTTTTTTAACAATGACGTTTTGGAGCAAAGACATGAATATTTTACAACGTAGTTATTTAAAGCTAGCTGATCACAGAAATGGTAAGCGAGTGTGGTTGCAGGGTTTGAGACTGGAAGAAGCTGGGTATGCTATCGGATCTTTGTATTCACTCGCTTATGATGATGACCAGCGTAAAGTGACTTTATCGGTGTCGGGTTCAGGCACGAATAAGGTTTGTCGTAAAAAGGTGGGCGATCATTACCTGCCGTTAATTGATATCGTCAACCAGAGGCTTGCCGATATTTTTGAAGACGTTGATCGGGTACAGGTGCTGGTTTATGAGGGCAGGATCACGATTGAATACCACCAGTTAGACTGGAAACGGTTTGATCGGGAACAGCGGCTTGCAGAGACACTTCACGATGGAAAGGTAATTTCAATAGCCTCTATGGCTCATGGTTCTGGAATCCTGGATTTTTACTTACACAAGGGACTGGAAGATGCAGGGCTGCGTAGCGGGCTTATTTGGGCCATAGAACCGGAAAGCGTGTATTTGAATACCAGCTGGTTGAACAATCCAACCTGGTCTTATGATAGCCAGGTGATTGAGGGTCG
>CALCSG010000103.1 GCA_937894085.1 uncultured Gammaproteobacteria bacterium
TAATGTGATAAAAAAACGGGGATAACCCATCATTTATTTTGGTTACTCTCACTATATGCCATTTTTTAATAGCATGGTGAATGGACTTAGCTAGGATAGTCGTTTTACCGCAACCAGGTGCGCCATCAATGATGCTAACTTTATTCCTGCACTTATAAAATGAACTACGTCTATTCCTCATTTTAAATCTCTCTATTAAGGTTAAATAATTGTTTGGCTTTACTTTCTGCCGCATTACCTTTAGGTCTTTTTGGTGCTGATACGAATACAGCTGAGCGACAGGTTTTCGCAATGTGCGAAAAATATTCCGGTTAAGTAATTAATACTTTTTTCCTGATCTTACTGATTTTAATACCCTCATCAGATAGCCGGGGAGGGCGTACTCTCCCAGACTCCACAACAACCCTGCATGTGGCATTTCCCTCGAAGATAAAATTACCAAACTGCGTTATCAGTTTTACAATGTTCGCTCAAACAGGTTATTAAGTTCTGTTTGTCTGGACTGTTGTTCAATCAGTTGCCCTGCCGGTTATCTACCGATCGCTCGTTTTACAGATTTCTCCGAATAAGAACGTGAACTGTCACAGCTCTTCCTTGCCATTTACAGTATCTCTAGAACATTATCCTTGGCTATAACTCACCCCTGAGACACGGCCTTATATGACATTTGTCTTTGTAATCTTGCAGTATTTCGCTCGTGCTTCACCTTCCACAACTCCTCGCGGATATGACCTTGCCATTCGCTAGTAGTTATAGTTGTCATAATCAGGCGAGGTAGGTTCTCCTACAGGGGACTTGCACCCCATAAGTTCACGCCCATGCTGGGCGTACCAAGACTAAGGAAATTGAAAGTAGTCTTTATTTTCTCACTTGGGAATATAACTCTATTTTTTTCATTAGGCTGTAGCACATACTGATAAATTTTATATCCGATGCTATTATGCTCTTAATAAGGTCTTCTTCATTTGGGAACAATTCCAAAACTTTTTCAGTTTCAATTTGTTCATTCCAATTTTGACTCTTGGTTTGATTTAAAATAATCTGGGTGGCTACTTTAATATTTTTTGCAGTTGGGCTATTACACTTTGAATTATTTACCCCATTTTCTATAAGCTCTTGTCTTCTTAATTCGATTGATAAGGGCCATATTTCAGGCCAAGATTCAAATGTACCTTTAGTTAAAGCATTTAAAACTGTATATGGAACTACACAGGTTTGTAATCCACGATCGTACTCAACGAAAGCAGCGTGATTTAACTTGTATAGCCGCTTCTCATCCTGAATATTATGAGCATTATTTGATATCATTTTTTTAAAGATGTCGCTTGATTTTTCAGGCCCCAAAACTTCTATATTCTGTCTGCATAACTTTCTAAAATAATTATCTGACTTATGTATTTTTTCTAATCCAACTTTCCAATCTTTATCAGAAACGACATTTAAGGTATGCTCGTTTTCTTTGTCTTTTACTGGGTCAGACACATCATGTATCGTTAGCTCGGATTCAATATTATTTATTGGTTTCGCTGCTTCACGAATGGCACCATTTTTAATACCCAATAACCTATTCCAATCAGTTTTTTTTGAACTTTTATTACGAGCAATTTTTTCTTTTATTTCCTTATTTAAATATTTCATATATCTCTCCAATTTATATTTTTGAAAAGTTCGTTTCTTTACTGATTAATTTGTAACTATTCAGCGTAAATTATAGGAAAAACATCTTGACAGGGTTTTA
>CALCSG010000104.1 GCA_937894085.1 uncultured Gammaproteobacteria bacterium
ACAGGCTATTTTAACTATTCGGCAAATATCTGCGGGTTTGGACTGGCGTTTACAGGAGGAGATAGTGTTAAGGGAAATAGCTAATGTAAAACAAATAAAGGGGGAGCCAAGGCGACGGTGGTTTTCTAGTGAAAGTATGGATCTATTTGTTTGGCAAAATTACTTAGATGAAGTTGTTCGTTACCAATTAACATATAATAAACCACATAATGAAAAAGCATTAACTTGGCATACAAAAACAGGCTTTTTACATTTAAGTGTAGATGATGGTTTTAACCCTGGTAAACACCCAGGAAGTCCTCTGCTAAAGGCAGATGGAGAACTTAATGCTCCAAAGTTATTGACACTTATAAATAATAATTCAGGTGATCTAGAGGCATCAATTAAAGAATTTATCGTTTCTGGCGTAAAAGCTAAATATTTGAAGAGCAATGAACTCAAACAAAAAGTATAAATGGCTCCTAACAAGGCTGTTCCAGCAGATTCACTCACTGCGTTCGCTCTCTGCTGAACAGCGACGTTAGAGCGCCAAGCGAAACTTGGTGCACCTTGCAGGGTGCAAGTCCCTGTCCGGTAAGGTTTAGGCAACCACCGGTATCGAGTATTGCGTCTGAGGAGTAATAGGTGAAATCCTGTGAACAATCCAGACGAATCGTACAAAGCGGGGATCAGTGCGGGGGGGGCCGGGTGGCCGGAATTCCTGCCGTATCTGTGAAGAATGGTATAAAAACTGAGGAATCAAAATGGTCCGTGATATTGATACAAAGGTAATTGGGTGCTTTTCGTACAAGTCTAAAACAGAAGTTACTTGTGACGGTGATGCTTGTATAATTTCAGGCTCTGAAAAGTCCATGCGTGATTATCTACTATCAATGTCAAAAGAAGCCCATGATAAATCAATAATTAAAAAAACAAGGTTTGGTGAAATAATTCGAGGGTTAAAGCGTGGTGGGGCATATGCCTTTGATGAGGAATCTTATAATCGCTTTTATCCTCTTGCAAATAGAATTGGGTATAAATTAAAAGAGGAAGAATTTTCTCCAACAGAAACTGGCCGACATTTTTTGATAATAAGACCATAAGTCATCACAATATCCTTGAAATTTAACTAACATTAAAAAAATCAAAACAAATGCCAAAGGATAGTTTCATTCCAAACAAATTAAAGCCATGGGTTGAGGCAAGAAAGAAATATCGTTTGTCTCATACTCAAATACAAATGGCCAAGGAACTTGGTTTAAATCCAAAGAAATTCAGCAGCCTTGACAACACTAAACAACAACAGTGGAAACTCCCACTATCTGAGTTTATCGAAGAAATATACTTCAAAAATTTCAAAAAAAGAGCACCAGATAACGTAAGGTCAATTGAGCAAATTGTTAAAGACAAAGCTAGAAAAAAAGCAGAGACCAAAGCACGTAAAGAAGCAGTAAGGTCAGGAGTTGAGGCAACAACCACATAACGAAACACATGTTGCGGATTGCAAAAAGGGTCACGCGGTTTGCTTTTTTAAAACCCAGAACCACTTTTTCAACAGATGATGTGCGATGCTATGTATATCAACATGGGTTATTAATTAAACACAACGATCTATCTTATCCGCTAAAACGGAAAGCGCTTTGGACTTGATCTCAGATGAGGTGCTTCGTTACAGCCGATACTGGATTTGCCAATAAAACGTATATACAGTGTCTACATGAAAAAAAAGATTTAGGCATAAATACCGGTCAATCAGTTCAGAAGTTTGAGTCCCCAAGTTCACCGATCAAAAAAAATATTATCTCTCCAATAATACAGTGGATTTAACATTTAACACCTGGCACAAAATATACAATTCAATGTCTGTGATTTTTCGATTACGAAGTTCTATTTTTGAAAGGGATGTATAGCTAATATCCCAGCCTAACGAGTTGCATTTGAACTCAAGATCCTTGAGCGTTAAACCTAAGGATTCTCTGATAAATTTAACCTGGGGGCCGATCATATTCATGTTGCTAGATGCCGGGTTAATTTTATGGTCGGTACTTGAATCTTTATCACCAAAAAATGAGTGTTCATTACTAACCTGGCTGCTATTTCTAATCATTTATACTTTCCAGTTCTGGATTTACCAGTATAAGTCAACATTGATCGTCACGGAAATTTTCCGAGATTGAGAAGAATAACATAGAGATGATCAATTGATTTACCTGTGCGCTTGTAATGCCATACTATCTACATTCACAAATATTATGTGGACAAACGTCAGGACGCCCAGCCCACCGACCGCTTATCTTTTCACGAACCGCTTGAGGACATATTTATTCGGACTGGACAGATATATTTCATCTAGTGATATTGTCGCGTTTTAACCGGCCCGTCGCACGAATATAGCGGTGGGGAATTCATGCCAAAAACCGGTCTAAAAGAGCCGGTAAGGTTGCTTGAAAACCTCAGCCGGGGAGTAATCTGGTTTTTCCTGTAACGGCTACAGCAGCCGGTAGGGGAAAAACCCCTCAATTGAGGGGTAGGGTTAATAAATATTGAAACGGTTAAGCCGATAACTGCTTAGCCAAAGCGACTTCAATGGAGTCACCACCTTGATTGAGAACATCCAGACCGGTATCCGGCATATCGCCTGAAGTCGATTGGGATACCGCAATCTTTTTAGCCATTAACTCCAGACAGGTAATCTGTGCTGTCTTTTCATAGCCCAGAAAATAAATCACCACATCCTGCTTCTGACCTATCCGCCAGGATCGTCTGGAAGCCTGTTGAACCGTGTACACGTTATAGCCCGATTGCATAAAAATAATGGTCGGAAAATCGAGTAAATCCAAACCGGTTTTAACCAGTTCAGGGTTACAGATCATCACATCGATTCCGCGATCCACCTTATCCATGATCCAGTCTTCACGTTTATCCGTGCCAACCGTGGAGCGCAAGACATCCGCTTTCAGACCCTCCTTGATTAACAATCGTTTATACCGGCTTGCAACATCCTGCTTGCCGGTATAAATGGTGTAAACCAGGCTACGACGACCTTGAGCTTTTGCTTCTTTACACAAGCGAATCATTTCAGCTTCCTTGGGCGATATCTCATCGTCCTCAAAAACCGACCCATTAAAGTGCAACAGCTGGCGTGTCCGTGGGTGAGTCACGCTTTCAGGCCTGAAACAGGTATCCGGCCAGCGTAACAACACGTTAATGACAACACCCAGTAGTGTCGTATCACCTTGAGCCAGCGCTTTTTTAAGCGCATTGGTTAAGGTCGATGACAGCACCTGATAATCGGCTAACTGATCATCCGTCATGGGTACCTGGATCAACTCTTCACGGTAGTCCGGCAGCACACCCTCACCGATATCTTTCAACTTCAAAAATACCGTATAAGGTAAAACGTAACGGGCTATTCCTTTGGGGCCAAAGCCAGGTGCTTTTGATGTGCGAACCGTCATCTTCTTGCCTCGTGCAGTACGGTGCGAAGAGGACTCGGATTCTTTATACACATCTTTTAACACGCCATGATCCCGCATAAACGACATCGATGCAGAACCTAAGCTACCCCGCTCATTGTAGTGATAGCCATCTTCACGCATTTTTTTACCCAGAATACGCCAGAGCAAAAAGAAAAGATCCGATGCGTAACCACCCATTAATGTACCAGTAAGCATAAGCACTTTATTGCACTTGTTTGACAGTACGCCCATAGCCTCCCCCTGGGCAGTTTGATTTTTGTACTCGTGCCCCTCATCCACTATGAGCAAGTCAAAATATTGATTGGGAAGATAACGCTTTATAAACTCAGTCGGTTGATAGCCGCCTTGTCCAAACCCAAATTCTAGATTAGCCATTGAGCGCTCCATGCGGTTTGCTCTACGGTCATTGAAAATCAGATCGCCGTTTTCATCCATCAAATTAATGAAGTCATACACATTATCCGCCAGCATTTGCTCCATCATGTCTGAGCCAAAGTTTTGTACCAACGTGTTAGCGGTTTTATCGCCTATCGTGGGTATTTGACACATGGCTTCAACAACCAGATCCTTGCGGGACTTGATTTTCTGAGAAGGTCGATGCAACGTCCATAAAGGACTATCACAGGACTGACAGTCACAACGCTTCTCACGAGTGAAAGCCAGATACTGAATCGCATTGCCTTCTTCATCACGCTGGATTACACCGCAATGGGTACAGGCTGCATACTCAGTCGTCATGACAAAACTCTGTGAGCCTTCATCCACGTCATTCACCCGCTTGCGAACATGCATTTTGCGTTTTTCGAGTACCGTTTTCCAGTTAAAGCCTAAGCGCATCCGAACACGCCCCAAGACAAAATACTCAGGGCCGTTATGCTCTTGCAATCCATAGGATTCACGCAGCTTTAACAGCTTAGCCAGGGTATCCGGGCCATTCAGCACCCATACTTTGGCATTGTTGACAGACTCCAGTATTTCCCGCCGCCACTTGTAAACCAGGTGAGGAGGGGACAGCACGATGATCCGTTGATAGCCTTCGTAAAACATGACTTCTGAGGCCGCAATCGACATCATGGTCTTACCGGTCCCCATTTCGGCATTGATGATGGCCGCTTTTTCGCCTTCATCGACGAGTAAACGAGTGACCGCTTGAACAACCCGCTGCTGTGCATCAAAGGGTCTGCGTGGCATGTTGTTCATTAATGACGCACGTTGACTGCAGGGCACTTCATCATAGACCGGTGGGTTTTGACGTTTCACTGCATTGAGCAGGTCA
>CALCSG010000105.1 GCA_937894085.1 uncultured Gammaproteobacteria bacterium
CTCTTCCTCTGTGACCTTCGTGTCCTCTGTGGTGAGTAATTTTTTTTGAGATTAAAGTTAACTGAGCCTCAGGGGTAATCAGGTAATTTTTTAATACCAAAATTTTCTTGACTCTATGATATTGTTGTTAATTAGCGAACAATGATTTCCTATAACAACTGTTTATTCTTTCATTGGCAACACCGATAATACTACCCAGATAGAGTTAATAGCACTCTGATACAGATATGGGAATATTATGAATACTCAAACTAAAGTTACACGATTTGTACCAGCCATGGCGACATCAGAAGGCGCGGGCGTTACCGTGCACCGCACAATCGGTACACCTTCTTTGCGTAACTATGATCCCTTCATGATGCTGGATCAAATCAGTAGCGATAATCCTGATGAATATCTTGCTGGTTTTCCCTCACATCCACATCGTGGTTTTATTACCTTCACCTATATGATTGATGGTGATATGGAACATAAAGACAGTATGGTTAATACCGGTAACCTGGGTCCGGGTGGTGCACAATGGATGAAAGCGGCCAGTGGTGTTATCCATTCAGAAATGCCAAAACAGGAAAACGGTTTGATGCGGGGTTTCCAGTTGTGGATCAATTTACCTGCAGCAAACAAGATGGATGCTCCTGAATATCAGGAATATACGTCAGCAGCCTTCAGTATCATTGAAACAGCTGATTACAAACTGAAAGTAGTCATTGGTCAATTTGCTGAAATCAGCTCACCCATAGTAGATGACATTACCAATGTGTCTTTTTTTGATGTACAGCTAAATGCAGGAAAATCTTTCGGACATACATTACCTGCAGAGAATAATAGCTTTATGTACATTTTTGAAGGTAACGGTCAGTTAAATGCTAAAAATGTAGCGCTGAATACACTTGTCGTGCTGGGCGAAAAAGATGATATTTCTGATTTTGTGGCCGGACAGCAAGGGGCAAGGTTTCTATTGATTAGCGGTAAACCAATCAATGAATCCATAGTGCAGTATGGCCCGTTTGTTATGAATTCAAGAGAAGAAATTGAACAGGCGATGAGCGATTTTCAGTCTAATAACTTTGTGCGTGATCGTGCCTGGGTTAATCGTAATAAAAGGGCATGAGTATGCAATGGAAAAATACTACAACAAGGTTCGGTGTGATAGCCATTGCTTTACACTGGCTGATTGCGCTCACAGTTTTTGTTCTGTTCGGGCTAGGTCTGTGGATGACTGAACTGGATTACTATGACACCTGGTACAAACAGGGTCCATGGCTGCACAAAAGTATCGGTGTAATGCTGTTCTTTGTGCTGCTTTTTCGATTGTTCTGGCGAATGCTAACTCCGCCACCAGTGGCTTTAAGTAGTCATAAAGCGTGGGAAGTCAAAATAGCTCATTTAACCCATCTGATGTTTTATTTATTGTTATTGAGCATCATGTTCAGTGGTTATCTTATATCTACTGCTGATGATCGCCCAATTGAAGTATTTGGCTGGTTTTCCGTTCCAGCAACCATTACTTCTATTCCCGAACAGGCTGATGTTGCAGGTTGGGTACATTTAATACTGGCATCTTTTGTAATTGGTTTGGCGTCGCTGCACGCAATTGCTGCGCTTAAACATCACTTTATCGACCGGGATCAAACGTTAAATCGTGTTCTTGGAAGATGATATTTTATTAAAATTAGGAGATATATTATGAAATTACGTAAATTAACCACTTCATTGATTTTAGCTGGCCTGACTTTTGCCAGTTCCACACTGATGGCAGCGGATTATGTTATTGATACTAAAGGGGCACATGCTTCAATTAAATTTCGTATCCAGCATCTTGGTTATAGCTGGCTATATGGTCGTTTTAACGATTTTGACGGTAAGTTCAGTTACGATGAAGCCGCTCCGGAAAAAGCATCTGTTGAGGTAAATATCAAAACAGCCAGTGTTGATTCGAATCACGCTGAACGTGATAAGCACTTACGAAGCGACGATTTTCTTAATGTTGATAAATACCCGGAAGCAAAATTTGTTAGCACAGGCTATTCACCGGGAAAAGATGGAAAGGGTACCGTCAAAGGTAACCTGACATTGCATGGTATAACCAAACCGCTGGAAATTGATGTGCAATTCATTGGCGCTGGTAAAGACCCCTGGGGTGGTTACCGTAGTGGTTTTGAGGGAACAACTAAATTTTCCAGAACTGACTTTGGTATCATGAAAAACCTTGGACCAAAATCTAATGATGTTGAAATGACTTTATCTGTAGAAGGAATCAGGCAATAACGATTTAATCTAAACCGCAGGTGGGGTAAATGATGTCGGGGAAATGGAAAGTCGAAAAAGGTGAATTCATTCGAGCCGTGTCCGGTTTCAGGAACTGGGTTACTCAAGATGGTGGTGCGGGTCCTGGTGGAGAAGGAGGCTTTAAAGCTGAACCCGATCGCTATCATCTGTATGTGTCCTATGCCTGTCCCTGGGCACATCGCGTACTCATTTTTAGAGCATTGAAAGGTTTGCAGGATGTCATTTCTGTATCCGTTGTACATCCATTAATGCCGGAAGAGAGCTGGGTATTTGGAGAATACCCGGGATCTACCGAAGATCATATCAATCATGCTCATTACTTATCTGAAAATTATTTGAAGGCTGATCCGGGTTTTG
The DNA here is from genome assembly GCA_937894085.1 of uncultured Gammaproteobacteria bacterium. Taxonomy (GTDB): domain Bacteria; phylum Pseudomonadota; class Gammaproteobacteria; genus JACNJF01. The sequence goes on from CALCSG010000105.1 coordinate 2,647, forward strand.
AAGGGCTGGTAACCGTACCAGTACTTTGGGACAGGAAGCGTCAGACAATAGTGAATAATGAGTCCTCGGAAATTATTCGCATGTTGAACTCTGCATTTGATGATTACGGTAATACAGAGATAGATTTTTATCCGCAGTTTTTACGTAAAGAGATTGATGAGGTAAATGAACTTGTTTATCACAATATTAACAATGGCGTGTACCGGGCTGGATTCGCTACCACACAGGCAGCCTATGACGAGGCATTTGATAGTTTATTTAATGCACTGGATAAACTTGAACAAAGGCTGGCTAAACAGCGTTACCTTGCAGGTAGCCAGATTACAGAAGCTGACTGGCGATTGTTTACAACTCTGGTGAGGTTTGATGCGGTGTATTTCAGCCACTTCAAAACGAATAAAAAACGTCTGATAGATTATCCAAATCTATGGGCCTATACTCGAGAGCTTTACCAGGTACCCGGTATTGCAGAAACGGTTAATATGGAGCATATTAAGTTTCACTATTTTGCAAGTCATCGATCAATTAATCCGACCGGTATTGTACCAAAGGGGCCGGAGATTGATTTCATGCTTGAGCATGGACGGGAACACATATCTTAAACAATGTATTTACATTGTACCTCAATCTAACAGGAGACAATTATGTCAGAAGTACTAAGTCCGCAAAACAAACCCTATGCAGTTGATGTTGAAGCAGGAGAAACCTATTACTGGTGTGCCTGTGGACGCAGTAAAAATCAGCCTTATTGTGATGGGTCGCACAAGGACACAGGGTTCAAACCAACGGCTTTTACCGCGGAAAAAACTGAAAAAGCTTATTTATGCGGGTGCAAAAAAACCGCTAATGCACCATTTTGTGATGGTACTCATAGCAAATAAATTTCCCGGATATGTCAACCTGGAGTAAGTTTATTTTGACTCTGCTTCATTTATTCAGGATAGCAGAAGTAGCTGATGTGGAATAAACGATACAGCAGTAAAAAGTATGCCTATGGCACCAGAGCAAACGATTTTCTGG
>CALCSG010000106.1 GCA_937894085.1 uncultured Gammaproteobacteria bacterium
CTGAAAATGCGTTTCGTACCGGACTGGTACGGGTAGAACGCGCCGTTCGCGATCGTTTAAGTCTGGTTGAGTCTGAGGGCTTGATGCCACAGGATATTATTAATGCCAAACCTGTTGCTGCAGCGGTTAAAGAATTTTTCGGATCCAGTCAGTTGTCACAATTTATGGATCAGAATAACCCTCTGTCAGAAGTGACTCACAAGCGTCGTGTTTCTGCATTAGGACCTGGCGGATTGACACGTGAACGTGCTGGTTTTGAAGTGCGTGACGTGCATCCAACTCATTATGGACGTGTATGTCCAATTGAAACACCTGAAGGGCCAAATATCGGACTAATCAATTCATTGTCTGTATATGCTCGTACTAATAGTTATGGTTTCCTGGAAACACCTTATCGTAAAGTTATCGATGGAAAAATTACCGATGACGTGGTTTACCTGTCAGCTATCGAAGAAGGTAAATTTTCAATAGCCCAGGCAAATGTTGATGTCGATGAAAATGGTAAAATGCAGGGAGATTTAATTCCCTGTCGATATCAAAATGAATTCATGTTGTCGTCAGCAGATAAGATTGATTATATGGATGTCTCGCCAAAACAGATAGTTTCTGTGGCTGCTTCTATGATTCCATTCCTCGAGCATGATGATGCTAACCGTGCATTGATGGGATCAAACATGCAACGTCAGGCTGTTCCCTGTTTACGTGCTGATAAACCATTAGTAGGTACTGGTATGGAGCGCGCTGTTGCGGTTGACTCAGGTACTACAGTCAAGGCAAAGCGTGGCGGAGTTATTGATTCTGTTGATGCCAGCCGTGTTGTTATCCGTGTTAACGATGACGAGACTGAGATTGGTGATCCTGGTGTTGATATTTATAACTTCACCAAGTACACACGTTCTAATCAGAATACCTGTATCAATCAAAAACCAATTGTTAAGCCTGGTGATGTTATCGCAAAAGGTGATGTGTTAGCTGATGGCGCTTCAACCGACCTGGGTGAACTGGCTTTGGGTCAGAATATGCAAGTCGCTTTTATGCCGTGGAATGGATACAACTTTGAGGATTCTATCCTGCTATCCGAAAGGGTAGTAAAGGAAGATCGTTTTACCACTATTCACATTGAAGAAATGAGTTGTCTTGCCCGTGATACCAAACTGGGTTCTGAGGAAATAACGGCTGATATTCCTAATGTCAGTGAAGGCCTGCTATCTAAACTGGATGAATCCGGCATAGTATATGTAGGTGCCGAAGTAAAAGGTGGCGATATTCTGGTGGGTAAGGTGACTCCAAAAGGTGAGACACAGTTAACGCCTGAAGAAAAGCTGTTACGTGCTATCTTTGGCGAGAAAGCGCTTGATGTTAAAGACACTTCTTTACGTGTTAAGGCTGGCACCGTCGGTACTGTTATCGATGTACGTGTATTTACTCGAGATGGTGTTGAAAAAGATTCGCGTGCAATTGAAATCGAAAAAGCTGAAATCAAATCTTTGAGAAAGGATCTGGATGATCAGTTCAGAATTATCGAGGGCAATATTTATTCACGTCTTTCTCATTTGATTACCGGTCAAAAAGCAGAAGGCGGACCTAATGGTTTAAATAAAGGAAGCGTAGTCACCGATGAATATTTACATTCGATTCCTAAAGAAGACTGGCTGAAGATCCGTGTTAGTGATGATGCCGTGAGCAAGCAAACCGAAGATCTTGGTGAGCAGTTATCTGTGCAGCGTAGTAATTTTGATCAATTGTTCGAAGAGAAGAAGAAGAAAGTTGTTGCTGGTGATGATCTGGCACCGGGCGTTCTAAAGATGGTGAAAGTTTTTATTGCTGTTAAGCGTCGTATGCAACCCGGTGACAAGATGGCGGGACGTCATGGAAACAAGGGTGTGGTATCAATGATTGTGCCTGAAGAAGATATGCCTTTCCGAGAAGACGGTACACCGGTAGATGTGGTGTTGAACCCACTGGGTGTTCCTTCACGTATGAATGTCGGACAGGTTCTGGAAACTCATCTGGGTTGGGCGGCCAAAGGTATTGGGATTAAAATAGGAAAAATGTTAGATCAGCATAACGAAGCTGAAAAAATGCGTGAATTCCTCGGTAAAGTCTATAACTACCGTGCTGAGAAGCTGGATCTTAAGCAATTCAGTGATGCTGAAGTGATGGAAATGTGTGAGAACTTGCGCAAAGGTGTACCAATGGCGACACCGGTTTTTGACGGTGCTGAAGAAGAAGAAATTAAACATATGCTTGATCTGGCTGAATTACCGAATACAGGTCAAACCATTCTTTATAATGGTCAGACTGGTGAAGCTTTTGATCGGCCAGTTACTGTTGGCTACATGTATATGTTGAAATTGAATCACCTGGTTGATGACAAAATGCATGCACGCTCTACCGGACCTTACAGTCTGGTTACGCAACAACCTCTGGGCGGTAAAGCTCAGTTTGGTGGGCAGCGTTTTGGTGAGATGGAAGTGTGGGCACTGGAATCTTATGGTGCTGCCTATACCCTGCAGGAAATGTTAACGGTTAAGTCGG
>CALCSG010000107.1 GCA_937894085.1 uncultured Gammaproteobacteria bacterium
ATTTCTCAGTAGAGCTTTTTAATGAATGACAGTATATTAATCAAGAAGGGCTTCATATCAGAACTTTGTGGAAAAAGTCGATTCACCTTATGTTAATGGCTATTTGTGAATATTTTCTAGATATTGTCCCAGTGCCTGATGTGTCGGGTGTTTAACCAATTCATTTCATCTTTAAAATGATTATAGCACCCGTTGAATGGTTTCATAAGTGAGCGACCACTCCTGTTGCATGACATCAGTCTCAATCTTGACTGCCTTTCCCTTGATGGTGAGAGTTGGCGCACCACTTTTGTTATAGGCAGTCAGTTTAATTTCTCTGCCAGTCGATCTACGCAGCCTGTCTAAACTGGTGCGATCTGATGACGGACTGTTTAGACGGATTATAATATTGTTTTTCCCTACATGCTGTTGAACCACGTGAGTCAGTTCGTGTGCCAGAAGCCTGGTCTTCTTCGGTAACACTTCGACTTTGCTGGTAATTCCCTGTAATTCAGAAAAACTTGCAATCTGCACTCCATCTATTGAAATGCCAAATCGTGTAGCGGCTATCGGTGAACTGGTTGCCATTGTTGTTCCTCCATTGAAACTGTTTAAAGTTTGCCAGAATGCAGGTTGGCTGTGTTATATGTCGATTATTTAGACAGTTAGTTATTCTGAGTAACCAGGCTGTCTTAATGTATTTAATGGCTCTGTATGAAAATCATGTAAAATCACTCTACACCAAAACTACTGTCATTGCGTCCCTTGGTTTCGTTGATGGTGCGTCCTTGCACCACTTCTCCGGTATTTTTTTAGCCGGAATCCATTACAGATATGGCACTTTTTAAAGTTTTAACTAAGTTATTAATGGATTCCCGCTAAACGCATGCGGCAATGACGACATTACATGGTTTTTCATACACAGCCATAATATATTTTATAAGCTATCTTCGATCACAAGCATAAACTGCTTGCGTACCAGTTTCAAATTTCGGATTGACTTGTAGATACTTTCAACCCGCCAGCAGTGAGTTGAAGGCTGTCTAAAAACTGTTTATTGATAGAAAATAGTGCAGGGGAGAGTTGTTATTCAGTGCCACACCTGGTGCTGAGAGTTTATTTACTTGCTAATAATTATGATATTTTGATTATTCAGGTTCAATATCAGAGTTTTCGATATAGATAATCATGCGCATCAATTGAGAAAGTGAACTGGCTTCCATTTTTTCCATAACCCGGGCCCGGTGAGCTTCAACTGTGGACTGAGATATATTCAATATCACAGCAATAGCTTTATTGCGTTGGCCTTCTGTAACCGCATACAGTACTTCCTTTTCGCGGCTGGTCAGCGAGTTCAGACGATTTTTGATGAGCTGGATTTTCATGTTTTTGCCGCGCTGAATTGAATCGATTTTGAAAGCTCGGTGTACGTTATCAAGCAATTCCTGTTCATTAAATGGCTTTTCGATAAAATTAATGGCTCCTGCCTGCACGGCCTTGACTGCCATTGGGATATCACCGTGCCCACTGATCATGATCACGGGAGGTGAGCATTTAATCTGTTGCAAATGTTCCAGTAAGGCCAGGCCACTCATTCCCGGCATTCGGACATCGAGCAAGATACAGCCTTCCAGTTTGCCGATATCATGATCCGTATTCACAAATTCATCTGCAGACTCGAATTCAATCACCTCCAGTCCAATCGACGACATCAGTAATTTAATCGCCTGGCGTACTTCGGTTGAATCATCGATGACATAAACTTTGCATTCGTCCATTTTGGAACCTCAACTTAAGTAAACAGGTAATGTAAACTGGAAAATAGAACCTTGCCCTGATTGGCTTTTCAGTATTAATTCACCTCCATGTTCGTTAATAATACCTTTGCTAATGGATAGTCCAAGTCCCATGCCGCTTCTCTTCGAGGTGGCGAAAGGCGTGAATAATTTCTGAAGGACAGTCTCATCGATTCCATGGCCTGAATCAGCTATCGAGACGCTGACCAGTTCATTATCAACCAGTTCAGTTTTTATCAACAGGGTTCTGTTGCCAGATGTCTCGATCGACATGGCCTCGACCGCGTTTTTTACCAGATTTAATAGAACCTGGTCAATCTGGATATGCTGAACCTTTACGTCAGGCAACTCCTGTGCCAATTGTAACTGTAGATTGATGGAGCATTCATTCAGGCTTGGCCTGATCAGAACCAGTACTTCATGAATAATGTCGTTGATACTAACCAGGCTTCTTTCTGGCATATCTTTACGGATGAAGCTCCTCAATTGTTTAATAATAGCTCCGGCTCTTTTTGCCTGCAGGCTGATAGTTTCGAGCGCATCACTGAGTTTATCTTTGTCGAAAGCGGGTGACTCAATTAAGCGGATACAGGCATCGGCATTAGTGGAAACGGCTGTTAATGGCTGATTCAGTTCATGCGCCATGCCCGAGGCCATTTCACCCATGGTGCTGACCCTGGCCATATGAGCCAGTTCGTGTCGAAATTTTCTGGCTTGCTCGTTGGCTTTTTTACGTTCACTGATATCACGAAAGATGACCACTCCACCTATGGTTTTATTATTTTCATCTTTCAAAGGGGTGCTGCTATATTCCACCGGAAAACTGGAGCCATCACTACGCCAGAAGGTATCGTCTTCAATAAAACGAGTTCGCTGGTCCATGAAAGTTTTATAGACAGGACATTCCTGGTACGGGTGCTGTTCGCCATTGGCTCGCGTGTGATGCAAAATAGCATGCTGGTTTTTTCCTATGATGCTTTGTGCTTTCCAGCCGGTAATTCTTTCCATGGCCTTGTTGACGAAGGTTGAATTACCCTTCATATCAACACCGTATATACCATCGGCCACCGAATCGAGGATAAGTGAGTATTGCCTCTCCAGTCGCTTATTGTATTTCTTTAATGCCCTGTTCAGGCGAATTACCAGTATCGTGATAATGGTGAGCAGGATAAAAAATATCACGGTTGACAGTATCAGGTACCAGTATTTTTTTAGTGCATCGGTAATCGTAAATTGTGACAGCTGGTCATATGGTGGTAAGCGCAGAGCCTGCAGCAGTTCATGTACCGGTTGGTATTCCAGCGGTATACTCCAGCGGTTACGATTAGATCTGTAGCCATCTTTCTCCACGTAACTCGGCATTTCCATTAACGCGATAGCAACCTTTTGTGCCAGCTCATCAGATGTATGAGGTAATTTACTGAATGGCCATTCCGGGTACAGGCGGGTGCTGTGTAACTGGTCAAAGCTATTAGCGGACTGTTGATTAATAATTTGAATATCCTGTAGATTAATTTGTCCTGAGAGGCTCATGCTTTCTAGAATGCCAGTACGTACAGTGCCGACATCTGCCTTACCATTGAGTACAGCCTTGACCACATCATCATGTATGCCAGCAAAACTGATATGCAGGTCTGAGTCCTTATCGATGCCATGCTCAGTGAGTTCCCTGATAACCATCTGGAATCCTCCGAGAGAGCTGGGGTCTACCGCCGACAGGTGCTTTCCTTTAACATCTTCCAGGGTTTTTATATCCTGTCGTTCGCTGGTGGTAAACAAAACGCCAGCGAACTGGTTTTGATAACGGTCATTTACCACCCTGCTGAGAGTTGCGATACGGCTGATCCGGTGTCTCACTTCCATTACCACATAAATACTGGGATTTACCAGTAAAAAGTGTATTTCGGCATTTAGAATATTGTTTTCAACCTCATCAAAAGCCAGCGGAACAATAGTAAATTGAAAGTCGGGTAGTTGACTGGAAAGGTGATCAGCCGTAGCTCCCCAGTTGATCGCGGTTGCGGTATCCCCACGATGACTCAATACACCAATTTTTATGTCAAATGTTTCCTCTGCAGCAGATTGACCAGGCATTAAAAAAAATATCAACAGTAACGACCGAAATCTGGAAATCATATTTTATTTGCTCGTAGCTACGGGGTAACTGGCTCAAGTTTGTACAGGTATACTCCTGCTGCTGGCAATCATACCCATAAAACCACGAAGGAGTATAGGTATAAACCCCAATACAGAGATGGTTTGCATGAATTTTTTTTTAACTGTCCAGTCTTCATAATGCCCTTCATTAAAGCAGCTGACAAAAACCGGAGATTTAGTTAACGGTATAGCATGCTTAATTGAACACTACCTGTGGAGTTCCAATGCAAAAATTTGATCGTCGTGATTTTATCAAGTTACTGGGTGCAGGCGCTGCCTCTACTATGCCGGCTTTCTGGCCATCATCATCTTTTGGAAGTCAGAACCCTGAAGATTTTTACAATCTGCCAATGAATGGCAATGCACGTATCCTGCATATTACGGATGTGCATGGGCAATTATTGCCAGTCTATTTTCGTGAACCTAATGTGAATCTGGGTGTCGGCGATGCTTTTGGACGTCCTCCTCACGTAGTTGGTAAAGGTTTACTTAAGGAAATGGGGCTAAACCAGGATAGCCCTGAAGCTTATGCCTATACTTACCTGAATTTTGCAGAAGCTGCACACAAATACGGTAAAACAGGTGGTTACCCGCAAATTAAAACACTGCTGGACAGGTTGCGCGATCAGGCCGGTGGAAAGCAAAATACGCTAACCCTTGATGGCGGCGATCTATGGCAGGGTTCAGGAACTTCTCTGTGGACTCGCGGAGTCGATATGGTTGAAGCATCCAATATCCTTGGTCTGGATGTAATGGTCGGTCATTGGGAATTCACTTATCGTGAAGATGAAGTGTTGAGCAATGTGGCACTATTTAAGGGTGATTTTATCGGTCAGAACGTTCGCGTAAAACAGGACGCATTGTTCGGTGAAAAATACGCCAAAATGGTGGAAAAATTTGATGGAAGAGGCTTGTATGATGAAGACTCAGGCCATGCCTTTCGCCCTTATGTGATCAAGGAAATTAATGGTGCACGTATCGCCGTTGTCGGCCAGGCTTTTCCGCGTACTGCGAATGCTAATCCCCAGGAGTTTTTTCCGGACTGGTCTTTTGGGTTGCGAGAAGACGATATGATCGAACTGGTCGAAAACATCCATAGTGAAGAAAAGCCCGATGCGGTTGTGCTGTTATCTCACAATGGTATGGATGTCGATATCAAGATGGCTGAACGGGTTCCCGGCCTGAATGCTGTTTTTGGTGGACATACCCATGACGGTATACCAAAGCCCATCAAGGTTAAAAATATTTCCGGAAATGAATGCTGGGTAACCAACGCTGGTTCCAATGGAAAATACATTGGCGTGATGGATTTTGATATCGATAACGGTATTAAAAACATGACTTACAAGATGCTACCGATTATTTCTGACTGGCTGCCGGCAGACCAGCAAATGTCAGCCTATATCAAGCAGATGCGCTCCAGAAAGTATGATGAAAAGATCATCGAAAGCCGTGCTAAAAAATATCACTACAACCCGAAACGTGTGGGTAAAACCTACGAGCAGATCCTCAACGAAAAACTGGCAATTGCTGATCGTACGCTCTACCGTCGTGGTAATTTCATGGGAACCTGGGATCAGGTGTTATGTAATGCATTACGTCATGAGTATGGTGCGGACGTAGCCATGTCTGCCGGTGTACGCTGGGGAACTACAACACTTGAAGGAGACTGGATTACGATGGAAGATGTAATGACCCAGTGTTCGATGACGTATGCGGAAACCTACGTTTCGGAAATGAAAGGCAAGGACCTGATGAATATCCTGGAAGGGGTTGCAGACAACCTGTTCGACCCTGACCCTTATTTACAGTCTGGTGGCGATATGGTTCGTGTGGGTGGGCTGGATTACACCATCGACCCGTCCAGGAAGCTGTACGAACGTCTGACCGATGCGCGTCTTGATAACGGTCATTTGATCGAACCTGAAACAACCTACAAGGTCGCCGGATGGGCCAGTGTCAACCGTACACCGGAAGGTCGTTTAATGTGGGATGTGGTGCGTGACTATATCATTGCTGCACGTGGTGAAGATCATATATTACGTTTACCCAAGATCAATCACCCGAAGCTAATCGGTGTTAGCAGCAATCCAGGGATTGCTGATTATCCCGGTAAAGTGGGCTGATATAACAATTTGAATTTATTGGTACAGAGCAATCTGTTCTCTGCTCTGCAAACATGAAGTAATTTACTGGCGACAAAGCTAAAAACTCTACTTAATGTAACAAAGAGGTTTAACCATGAAATTAATTAACACAGCAATAATCACTACCGCTTTATTAATAACAACTGCTCCTGCGTTTGCTGGAGATGCTGCAGCAGGAAAAGCCGTATATAACGGTAAAGGCTGCATAGGTTGCCATGGTGCTGGTGGTGGCAGTCCGGTGACATCAAATCCCCCAACTCCATCGTTAGCAGGACAAAGTGCTGCTTATCTTAAACATTCATTAACAGGCTTCAAATCAGGAACACGTCAAAATCCGACCATGAATGCCATGGCTGCGATGCTGGGTGATGCTGATATCGATAATGTGGCGACATATCTGAGTTCACAGAAATAATCAAATAAGTCCTGAACCTTACTAACGAGGAATAACAAATGAAATTAACCACTCAATTATTTGCATTTAGCTTTACTTTAATCATCTCAAGTTACGTAAGCGCATCCACTGAAGATGCTATTGCTTCTGCTGAAAAAGCGCGCCAGGCAGCAGCGGAAGCAGGATATGAATGGCGAGATACTGCACTGATGATTAAACAGGCTAATGAACTCGCCGCTAAGGGCAATGATCAACAGGCTATTCAATTAGCAAAGCAGGCTGAAGAAGAAGGCAAAGATGCTTTAAATCAGTATCACATTGAACTGAATCGCTATTCGAAAAATCATTGATTTCTATTTTTTTTAAAGGAACAGTTATGAAAAAAATATTATTAACCAGTCTTTTTTTACTGGGTTTTAACCTGAACGTTCAGGCCCAGGAAATGTTTAAACTCGCAGAGTCCTGTTCTGAAGATGTGATGAATATGATTAAGTGCAAACTGGTGGAAGGTGTCTCTGCTGATGATGCTATTGAATCCATGAAACTGCGGGCAAATTTTCTCAACTTTAAAATGGTTGGTCATATGCCACTGTCAGAACAGGTAAAAGCGAATGGTGGTGAATCTAACAGGATGGAAATTTTCCAGTTTTGTGATGCCAATATTGCTGCACAAATGGTTAAACACAGCATGGCATTTGCAGGATATTTACCATGCAGAATATCAGTGGTTGAAGATGATGCCGGGCAAGCCTGGTTGATTACTCTGAACATGGATAAAACCATGGGTGATGCTTCTTTACCAAAACAGTTGCAGGGGTTGGGTTTAAAGGTACGTAATAATATTTATTCCATCATTTCTGCAGGAACCGAAGGCGATCTTTGATGCTTAAAAATCGCCATTTTTTTAACAAATCACGCTATATCGGTGATATTTTTTTAGGAGGTAAATGCGGATGAATATTCGCTTGATATCGTCTGCGGCATCAGTCGTAGCGCTTCTAGGTGTATTCGCGAGTCCTGTCGTATTTTCGGCATCTCATGGAGACATGCTGGCTGAAGGTCAAAGACTTGCGTTTGATCGTAAACTGGGTAATTGCCTGACCTGCCACATGATTGCCGGTGGAGATTCTGCGGGAAATCTAGGGCCACCATTAATCGCCATGAAAGCCCGTTTTCCGGATAAAAAAGTGTTAAGAGCACAAATCTGGGACTCTAACGTTAAAAACCCGGCATCTGCTATGCCTCCGTTTGGCCGGCATAATATTTTGACCGAGAAGCAGATCGATCTGGTAACTGATTATATTCACTCATTGTGAGGAGTTCATCTAAATGAATCGTAGAACACTTTTAAAAAGAACATTAGCAGTCAGCGCGGTGAGCGTTGCTGCCTCCGCTGGTTTGCTGGCCCCTGGTCAGGTTCTGGCGGCATATCCTAAAGCAGCCTTTGAAGCAAAAGATGCCAGTTCGGCACTGTCTGCCGCTTTGGGCGCAGGTAATTTTGAACATTCTGACGCGATCAAGATTAAAGCTCCTGATATTGCTGAAAATGGTTCAGTGGTTCCGGTGACTATTGAAAGCAGTCTGTCAGGTGTTGAATCTATTTCGCTGCTGTCTGAAGCGAATAATACGCCAATGGTCGCATCTTTTAACCTGAATGGCTCAGAAGCCTATATTTCAACCCGTATCAAAATGGGTAAAACCGGTAATGTGTTAGCGGTTGTTAAATCAGGTGGCAAACTGTATGCCAATAAAAAAGAAGTAAAAGTAACTATCGGTGGATGTGGAGGATAATATAATGGCCAAATCAATAAAATTAAGAGCAAAAGCTAAAGGTGGAATCGTTACCGTTAAGGCACTGATGAATCACCCGATGGAAACAGGTCTGCGTAAAGATAAAAAGACCGGCAAAATGATTCCAGCCCACCATATCCAGGAAGTCACGGCTAAACTCGGCGACAAAACGGTACTGGATGCGGTATGGGGTGGAGCAATCTCCAAGAACCCTTACCTGTCTTTTAAATGTAACGGTGCTAAAGGTGATTCACTAACCTTATCCTGGGTAGACAACAAAGGCGAATCTGACTCTTCGACTACCGCAGTCAGCTAAGCTTCCAGCAACCATAACACTATACACAAAGGCTAAAACTATGCGTAAGTTACTATTTGCAGTCTCTACTGCACTGGCTGTTGGTCTGGTAGCACCGGTTACCGCTACAGCGTCATCACCCCAGCAAGATTTAGAGGAATTTCGAGCTTATTTTTACAACAAATTCCCCAATGTTCCGAAAAATGATTTCATAAATGGAGTCTATTCAATCGATAAGGATTCGCGTGTCCAGTGGGAAAACATGGAGGAGTTTCCGGTCTATGAAGACTCTGTTGCGAAAGGGGAAGAGCTATTCAATACGCCGTTTGCCAATGGCAAAACCTATGCAGACTGTTTGAAAGGTGGCGGTATTGGTACACGACAAATGTATCCTTATTTTGACTCGGATACTGGAAGCATTGTGACTCTGGAAGAATCTATCAATAAATGTCGTACTGATAATGGCGAAAAGCCGCTGAAATACAAAAAAGGTCCTATTGCTGAAATATCAGCCTATATCGCCTTTACCTCTCGCGGTAATAAATTCAATATTAAAATTCCTGATGATGAACGTGCGCTGGCGCAATATGAGCAGGGTAAAAAGCAGTATTATATGAAGCGTGGACAATTGAATCTATCCTGTGCGGATTGTCACTATACCAATTCTGGCTCACAGGCTCGATCGGAAATACTGAGTCCTTCTCTGGGGCATGTCACCGGATTTCCGGTATTTCGCCATCAGAAATGGGGAGAACTGGGCACTCTGCATAGACGTTTAGGCGGCTGTAATGCAAACATTCGAGCAAAACCATTCAAAGCTCAGGGCGATGAATACAAGGCATTGGAGTATTTTCTGAGTTACATGTCGAATGGTCTTGAAGTTAATGGTCCTTCGTCTCGTAAATAAG
>CALCSG010000108.1 GCA_937894085.1 uncultured Gammaproteobacteria bacterium
TGTGCTTTACTTTGAGGTTGTCGGTGATGGTACGCCTGGAACCTCTGATCTGGTCGTGCCTAATACTGTTCCTGATGCGTTGGCAGCAATAAGTACTCCCGTTACCGCCCCATCCGCTTTATCGGGAACAGGGCCTGTGCTTGCATTAATGGGTTTGACCCAGGTCGATAGTAGTCAGACCGGAAGTGATTTGAAACTGGTTACCAAATTTACCTCTGGTGATCATAGTTCGATTCTCTCACCTGCAGCAGATGCAGCAGTCACCACAGAAATGCAGACAGAAATGGCTTCTTTTCTGGGATCCGCTGGAGCAGCGGTATCAATTGATCCAACCGTATTGCAGGTTGTGCCTTAAAGGGCCTGTTAAGGTTTAACTAAAAAGCAGCTTGCGAGCAATCGCGGCTGCTTTTTTATTGTGTGACAGACCTTCAACTATAAATTGATTGTATTCGTATCTGCCAGGGTAATTTTTTCTTAATAAATCAAAATTTATTGCAAACTGAATGTCAGTTTTGCCATGCAGGGAAACCAGGCGCTGGTGATCCTGCTCAATTTGATAATGTTTATGGAAAAGTTCAGGCCAGATTTCAGTGTCTCGCTGAGCGTTGAGCCGGATGGTTTGCTTTTCTGGTAGATAATCCTGCATAAGCCAGCTGGAAGACTGTCTAAAATATTTGCAACAGGCATCAAGGATCATCTGTGTGCCGCGTAGCTTCCCTTCAACGCTATAACCGGCAATATGCGGTGTGGCAAAATCAACCTGCTTCATGAGTGTCTGGTTGATTGCCGGTTCACCTTCCCAGGTGTCCAGAAATACCGTCAAGTCCTGTCTTTCGTTTAATAATTCAGATAGCGCCTGATTATCAACCACGGCACCTCTGGCTGCGTTAAACAGGATCGTATTTTTAGCCAGTTTCTCCAGCACAGATTTATTAATTAAATGGTGAGTAGGATGAGCACCGTCTTTAGTGAGTGGAACATGGCAGGTGATGAAATTACATTCACGGATAATAGTCTGCAGTGAAGCATAGTCAGTGGATTTATCACCGGCTTCCTGTAAAGGTGGATCATTGACCAGTGTTTTTATGCCCAGAATATCAAGCTTCTTTTTCACTCTTGAGCCAACATTTCCGTTACCGATAATACCTGCCGTTAATGAAAACGGGTCAAAGCTTTTCTTCCTGGCCAGTTCAAACAGGGCGTTGATCATGTATTCGGAGGCTGACTCGGCATTACAACCGGGTGCGTTAGCGAACCCAATGTCGTTTTGTTTTAAATAGTCCAGGTCAATATGGTCGGTTCCTATGGTGGCTGAAGCGACAAATTTTACCGCTTTACCTTCCAGAAGCTGTTGATTGACGTTAGTAACAGAACGTACTAACAGGCAGTCACAATGTTGTAAATCAGAGTTCTGCATCTGACGGCCGGACAGGGTAGTGACCTTACCTAGATCAGCAAAAGCTTCTTTTGCATAAGGAATGTTTTCGTCGGCAATTATTTTCATTTTAATATTCTAACAATAAATTTTAACCACGAAGCTCACGAAGAGCACGAAGGTGTAGATTGAATAAAAATAAGCTTTATAGGATCTTTTTTAAACTATATTTAATAGTTTTATATTCTCACCTGCTTATCTTCGTGTCCTCTGTGCGCTTCGTGGTGAATAAACGTTTTTATGCTTAACAGCAAAATCTTTTAATCAGGTTTTCTAACAGCTTGACGGTAGGTTGTATCTGGTCAATTGGTAGAAATTCATCGGGTTGGTGAGCCTGCCTTATTGATCCTGGTCCCATTACGATAGTTTCGCAACCCATCTCGTTATAAAAAGGGGCTTCAGTACCAAAGGCGACAGATTGACTCTGTTTTTCAGTGATTTCCTGCAGGTATTCATTCAGTTGGCTGTGGCTGTCTGTATGCATTGCCGGAACTCCCATCAGCAGGGCAGTGAAGCTAACCTGCTGTTCTCTGACTGACGCTACTTCTGTTGCCATAGAGCGAATTTTTTCCCGCAATTCATCGATATTCATGCCGGGCAGAAAGCGCAGGTCGATATGAAGTTCGCATTCTCCACAAATTCTATTGGGATTGTCACCGCCATGAATATGCCCCAGGTTTATTGTTGGGGTAGAAACCTCGAAGGCACTGTTTCTGAATTGCTGTTGTAGCTGTCCTCTGTAAATTAATAGCTGTTGAATATATTCATGCATGGCTTCTAATGCGCTGTTACCCAGTGATGGATCACTGGAGTGTCCTGATTGGCCGGTAAAGTGAATAGACTCCATGATAATGCCTTTATGTTCGCGTACCGGTGTCAGGTCAGTGGGTTCTCCAATGATGCAATAACGTCCCAGGTTTTTTCCATTTTCCGCCAGTAGACGGGCTCCAGACATAGTGGTTTCTTCATCAGCAGTGGCAATAATTGTTAAAGGATGGGTAAACTGCTCTGCTTTAAAGCGCTGACTGGCGGTAATAGCCATTGCAATAAAACTTTTCATGTCGCAGCTACCCAGGCCGTAATAACGGTCATCGCGTCGAGTTAATTTAAATGGACTGGATTGCCAGAGTGCTTCATCGCAAGGCACGGTGTCAGTATGGCCGGAAAAAATTAAACCATCAGAACCCTGGCCAAGGGTCGCAATTAGATTGTATTTACCAGGATTAACCAGCTGTTTTTTTACATTGAATCCCGATGTTTCCAGCCAGTTAGCAAGCAGGTCAATAACCGGCTCATTACTCATGTCCAGTTCCGGATGAACACAACTGACTGATGGTGTTGCAATCAGTTGCGACACCATATTGATTAGTTCAGGTGAGGGTTTTGTCATCAGGTTGTGTCAGATTTATTACTTACGTATTGGAAGGTGTGCTTGGCACACCCTGCATTACTCCGCTAAATCGGTTACCGCACCCAGTGAAGCTGAGCTGACCAGTTTGGCATACTTGGCTAATACACCGCGTTTGTATTTAGCTTTTGGAGCTTTCCATGCCTTACGCCTTTTTTTCATTTCAGCTTTGGATATATTGACATTGATTTCACGTTTCGCTGCATCAATGGTTATTTCATCACCATTTTTTAATAGCCCGATTGGACCGCCAACGGCAGCTTCCGGAGTTACGTGTCCGACCACAAACCCATGTGAACCGCCAGAGAAGCGGCCGTCGGTTAGAAAAGCGACGTCTTTTCCCATGCCTTTCCCCATAATGGCTGAGGTCGGGCTGAGCATTTCACGCATACCCGGACCACCTATAGGCCCCTCATAACGAACGACGATGACATCACCTTTTTTAACGGTGCCGTCGAGGATTTTCTGTAATGCCGTTTCTTCTGAGGCGAAAATTCGTGCAGTGCCTTTAAAATGTAAACCCTCTTTCCCCGAGATTTTAGCCACCGAACCTTCAGGTGCCAGGTTGCCTTTGAGTATGACCAGGTGACTATCCTTTTTAATTGGATCTGCCAGTGCATGAACTATATTCTGGCTTTCCGGGTAAGGCTTAACATTGGCCAGATTTTGTTTAAGCGTTTTACCGGTCACGGTCAGACAATCTCCGTGCAACATGCCTGCATCCAGTAGCATTTTCATCAGTGGCTGGATACCGCCTACTTCGATCAGATCGGACATCATGGCTTTACCACTAGGGCGTAAATCGGCTAGTACGGGCACTTTTTTCCCGATGCGGGTGAAATCATCCAGTTTGAGTTTTACTCCGATAGAGGAGGCCATTGCCAGAAGATGTAGCACCGCATTGGTTGAACCACCGAGCGCTATGATCATGGTTATCGCATTTTCAAACGATTTTCTGGTCATGATATCTTTCGGTCGGATATTCGCTTTCAGCAAATTTACCGCTGCTTTTCCTGCTTCTACACAGTCTTTGGTCTTATCGGCTGAAATCGCTGCCTGTGCAGAACTACCAGGCAGGCTCATGCCCATGGCTTCAATGGCTGATGCCATGGTATTAGCGGTGTACATTCCACCACAGGAACCGGGGCCGGGGATAGCTGTCTTTTCGATTTGAATGAGTTCTTCTGTGCTTATATTATTTTGTGCATGAGAACCTACGGCTTCAAATACTGAAACTATGTCCGTGCTTTTATTGTTGTGACAGCCCGGCATTATTGTGCCGCCATATACAAACACGGAAGGTCGATTGAGTCGTGCCAGGCCCATCATACAACCGGGCATATTTTTATCACAGCCACCGATTGCAACCAGCGCATCAAAACCCTCACAGGCAGCTACTGTTTCAATCGAATCGGCAATAACTTCACGAGAAACAAGCGAATATTTCATGCCTTCGGTACCCATTGAAATACCATCTGAAATGGTGATGGTATTAAAGATGACCGCCTTGCCTTTTGCAGCATTCGCGCCAGCTGCAGCATCATCCGCCAGTTTGTCAATATGCATATTACAGGGTGTGACCATGCTCCAGGTAGACGCTATTCCTATCTGTGGCTTTTTAAAGTCAGCGTCATTAAAGCCGACGGCTCGCAGCATGGATCGGCTGGGTGCCCGTTCGACACCATCGACAACCTGTGAAGAAAATTGACGGATATCATGTTTTTTTATGGCCTTTGCGGATAGTGAAGTTGTATTTTTTTTTGGGTCCGCTTTTTTAGTCGCTGATTTTTTTTGAGACATAGTGTTAGGCTGCTTTAAAAAGAAAAGTGAAGACTAAGCAAAGCGATAGTTAGTTGCAAGCTTCCGTTTAAGTTTATCGGGTGTTTTTGATTGTATAGAGAGTAAAGGGCCGCTTTACTCAGAGTTGCAGCAAAATTGATCTGAGTTATTTCTTTTTGCGGGTTCTTTTGGGTCTTGCCGGGTGGTGAGATATTGAAGGTATTAATTGTTCATAAGGAAACAGCGTTAAGTCGTCATTACACATATCGAGAGCTTTTTCTATTAAAGTGTAAATGTCGCTAATTTCAGTAGCGGGAAGATTTGGTAAATCTGGTTGAAGACCAAGCAGTGCCCCTTTTTGCACCTGGATTTCCTTACTATGTGGTAACAGGTTGCCAACGATTTCGGTGAGGCGCAAAGCAAATCGAGCTTTGCTGCGACTCTCATTCAGGAAAATACTGCAGTTTTGCTGACAGTCTGTATCAATGCAGCGTATTCCTTCGCGTTCCGCCAGATTAAACTTCTCATGAAATCGGCAGCCACAGCTTCGTGTAAGTATCGATTTTTCGAAAACGCAGCGCTGGGCATTAAGCCCATGGTATGCAGTTCTGTATTCATTTTCATCCATACTAATTTATGATTTGCCTTATTCAAGCTTTATGCGCTTACTTTTCCCACTCCTGAATGATTACCTCTTCACGTTTTTCCTGCAGTTTAT
>CALCSG010000109.1 GCA_937894085.1 uncultured Gammaproteobacteria bacterium
TCTTTCCTTAACAGTGCAGCTAGGTTAAGTTGCACTTATGAGTTGAATTCGGGACTGTTTTTCCATCAGAATCTAAGAAGTTATAGTCGGATTTTCTGGATTTGAATCAGGTTCATTTATCAACAAGCTATTCCAGTATTGACTGGGATAATAACCGGTGACCAGTCAAAGATATGAATGCGTCTTTCCTGTCATATCTGCATGGTACCTCATGACCACCCTCAGACTGTCATTATTCTAAAGAGACTTTCATAGCGATTTCTATGCCGACCCAGGACGTTTTTTTATGTACGAATTAAACGGCGTTTCATATCATTTGCAAAACCCACCCCGGCTTCGGCATAAATATTGAATGAACAATCAACTCCAATTTTATTTAGTTGATCGACTTCATCATCATATTTAGATGTGGCAGCTATTTTACCCTTGAACCCCATCTCTTGAAGAAGTAATGCGGCAGACATATTGGCATTATGTGTCGGCAATGTCAGTAATACCCACTGCAATCTATCAATCAGACCTGGTGCCCTCGACCAGAAGTCTGGATTGGTTGCATCTCCGGTGACAACCTGACGATTCATTTGCCGATGCTTTATTGACCTGTCATTATCAATTTCTACCCCAACCACCCGGGTTTTTAAATCTGGCTCAATAGCCTGGTAAACCGCGCTACCCATTCGCCCCATTCCAAAAATTACAACTTCTATATGCTTTAAATCCAGGTTTTCTTCACCAGTTAGTCTTTGTCGACGTTCCATGCGTTTAAAGTTATATCGCCATCTTCTATACAGGTGATCACGAATTGAAACCAGTGGAGCCGAAAGAATAAAAGAAGCAGAAAGTACTATCGCAAAAACTGCTAACCATTCTTTAGGAAGCCAGCCGTATGCAGTTGCCAGCGAACCGACAATGAGTCCAAATTCACTATAGTTGGCAAGATTTAATGAAGACCTCCATGAGGTGCTGGCCCTTAATAGAAAAATATTAAACAATCCAAAATAGATGGCGGTTTTGATGGGTAAAAAAAGCAAGAATACCAGTGCAACCCACAGCTCTTCCCATCCAGGTAGAGCAGTCATACCAACACTCAGAAAAAAGCCAACAAGAAATAAATCTTTAAAGCTCAATAAAGCCCTGGATAATTCATTAGATTTTGGATGATTAGCTAACAACATACCCAATACAAGTGCGCCTACATCTCCTTTCATACCTACAAGTTCGAATATGTCAGCACCACCCAGAGCAATGACAATTCCAAACAATACTAATAACTCTCCATGCCCAGAATACTCAAGAGCTTTTCTGAGTAAATGTCTAAGAGGTATGAGCAATAACAGACCGACGGCCCAGATTGACGGAATTTTACCTGCAGATACGGCTAGAAATATTACTGCAGCAATATCCTGAATAACCAGAACACCTATCGAAATATTGCCATGAGCAGATGCAGTTGCACCCATTTCATCAAGTATCTTTATAGCAAATACGGTACTGGAAAATGATAAAACGAAGCCAATCAACAAGGCTGTTTTAAAATCGATATCATGAAACAGAGAAATATTGAATTTTGCTAATAAAATAATAATTACTGAGAGTAACAGAGTAACCAGAACCATATGAATGGAAGCCACACCCCATATCTCAGGTCTGGCGAGAGATTTTATTTTGAGTTTTAAGCCTATGGTAAAAAGTAGAAGTGTTATGCCCAAATCTGCCGTAGTGCTTAAAAACTCTCCACCCTCAGCACCCAGTACATTAAGTATAAAACCAGCAAACAGGAACCCTACAAGAGGGGGTAGTCCTATTAACTTAACGAGAAAACCGCAAACAAAAGCTATTGCTATCCAAATAGGATCACTGGGATGAATTGAGGATAAAAGGGTTTCCATTTTATTGCTTAGCAGTTTTCAACTTTTAACATTATAGATATAAACAATGAACATTAACCTAACATAAATGCCTGTTACCGGGAAAGATACAGACAAATCTAATTGAGCTGTTTACCTGCGCCTATTTTTAACTCAGTGACTCCTGGGAAATACCACCAGATGATCAAACTCCAGGTGAATACCAATCGATTCATTAATTTCATGATTATGGTGACTGGGCACCAGCGACAGTACTTCGATACCACTGGGCATACGCAGGGTATACAGAAAATCTGATCCACGAAATGCACGTTCCACCACGATGGCGGTTTCAGCAGAATCATCATCATGAATAATATCATCGGGTCGTATAAGTACATCGACCTGACAACCTGGTTTACAACCCTGCGGCACCAGTCCGTGGATATTACCCAGTTCCGTATTAACCGTATTTCCACCCACTACCATGCCGGGTACTATAACCCCTTCACCGATAAAATCTGCGACAAATCGATTTATCGGTTTATGATATAAATTATACGCAGTATCGTGCTGTTGAATTTGACCTTCATTCATCACGCAAATTTCATCTGCCATGGCAAAGGCTTCATTCTGGTCATGGGTGACCAGAATAGCAGTAACATTTTCCTGCTTTAATAGCTGCCTGACTTCTCGGGCCAGCTGCTCGCGAAGCTCTACATCCATACTGGAAAATGGTTCATCCAGTAACAAAATAGATGGTTTAGGTGCCATAGCGCGGGCCAGTGCCACACGTTGCTGTTGACCGCCGGACAGTTGATGCGGATAAGCCCTGGCCAGAGTTGGCATACCAATCATCGCAAGTAACTCTATCGCTCTGTTCTGTTGATCTTTTTTTGGCCATCCTTTTAGACCAAAAACAATATTGTCCTGTACCGTCAAATTGGGAAACAAGGCAAAATCCTGAAATACCATACCAATATGACGTTTTTCAGGAGGCAGGTTAATTTTCTGGTCACTGACTATTTGATTACTTATCAGCACCTGTCCACTGGACGGACGCTCGAAGCCGGCGATAGCTCTTAAAACCGTTGTCTTACCGCAACCGCTGGGGCCTAACAAACACCCTATTTTGCCTTCCGATAATGTAAAAGACAGCTGGTTTATGATCTGTTTATTACCGTAACAGACATCTATATTGTTTACTTCTACCCTGATACTGGCGCTATCATTCATGATTACTCTGTCCTGCACGAGACTGTGAAATACTCTTACTTAAATAAATGACCGGTAACAGGCCCACTACGACAATCATTAGTGCTGCCGTCGAGGAATCAGCCAGACGTTCATCCGAAGCCAGTTCAAAGGCTCTCACTGCCAGCGTATTAAAGTTAAAAGGTCGTAAAATTAAAGTCGCCGGTAACTCCTTCATAACATCCACAAAAACGATCAGTAAAGCGGTTAATAGCGAACCTTTCATTAATGGCATATGTACTTTAAACAGGGTTTCGCGTGGACGATAACCCAGTGAACGGGCCGCATCATCCATTGAAGGTTTAATTTTACCCAGTCCCGATTCTACCGTTTGTAAACTGACTGCGAGGAAACGTACCAGATAGGCGAACATAACAGCAAAAAGACTGCCACTGAGCAGTAGCCCGGTGGAATAGTCAAACAGCTGTCGCATAAAATCATCGATAGTATTATCCAGCCAGGCGAATGGAATGATGATGCCGACTGCCACCACGGTTCCGGGTATCGCATAACCAATCGCCGCAATTCGAATCGACACTAATACTGAACGCCCCCCGAGCATACGTTTTCCATAAGCCAGAAACAACGCCAGCAACACTGAAAGGAATGCTGCAGATAAACCCAGTAACAGCGTATTCACGGTTAACCGGAAAAAAGATTCATTAAGCATTTCCTGATAAGTCAGCAGAGCCCAGGATGTCAGTTGACCCGCCGGTACCAGAAACCCGAACAACACGGGTAACAGGCAGATAAAAAAGGCTAGTAGCGCTCTAAAACCGAGTAACTGGTATTCAGGTAACTGTGTATATTTGTTCGTTGTATGATGGTATTTGGCCTGTTTTCTGGAAACCCTTTCTATCACCACCAGAGTGAACACAAACATCAGTAACAGGGCAGCCATTTTAGCGGCAGCGACACTATCTCCCATACCGAACCAGGTGCGAAAAATACCGGTAGTAAAGACGCCTAATCCAAAATAGGAAACGGTGCCGTAGTCGGCCAGGGTTTCCATCAAAGCCAGCGAGAGACCGGCTACAATGGCAGGCCGGGCCAGTGGTAACGCTACCCGGTAAAAACTGCACCAGGCTCCGCAGCCCAGCGTTCGACTGACTTCCAGTACACAGATTGACTGTTCCAGAAAAGCCGCCCGTGCCAGCAGGTAGACATAGGGATATAGCACCAGCGACAACATGCTGATGGCGCCCCCTAATGAACGAATCTCAGGAAAGTAATAATCGCCATATCCCCAGCCAGTCCATTCACGTAACTGGGTTTGCACCGGACCGGCAAAATCAAATAGCCCGGTATAGGTATAGGCAATAATATAGGCCGGCATGGCCAGTGGCAGTAATAATAACCAGACAAACAGCTTTTTACCCGGAAACCGGCACATAGCCGTTAACCAGGCGGTAGACACGCCAATCGATAAGGTGCCTATGCTGACACCTAATACCAGTAATGCTGAATTACGCAGGTATTCGGGCAAAACAGTCTGCTTCAAATGCTCCCAGTTATCACCGGATGGCTCGAATACAAATCCGCCAATGGTTAAAATCGGGATACTTAATACCAGTGCAACCAGGATGATAGCTGGTTGCCATAGCTTACCTATTGAAATTGCCAAGAGTTTCTCAGTTTATTATTGAT
Source organism: uncultured Gammaproteobacteria bacterium (assembly GCA_937894085.1). Classification (GTDB taxonomy): domain Bacteria; phylum Pseudomonadota; class Gammaproteobacteria; genus JACNJF01. The sequence goes on from CALCSG010000109.1 coordinate 4,749, forward strand.
CACTAATGTCAGGAAGTGAGGCTTTAGCCTGCCCTTTTGATGGACTAAATCCCCCTTCTTCCAGACATTATTTCCAGCCGGCTCTATCCATAGTTCTAACCGCTTCAGCATTATTTTTGCCGAGAACATCCAGATTAAGCTTATCCGATTTAAATGATCCCCAGCTTTTAACCAGCTCACTGATTTCAGCAGAACCGCTCACAGGATACTCGAAATTCACTTCAGCATACCATTTTTGCGACTCTTCACTAACCAGAAATTCTAATAACTTAAGTGCATTTTGCGGATTTTTTGCATATTTGGTTACTCCGGCTCCGCTGATATTAACGTGGCTACCCCGCCCCTGTTGATTTGGCCAGAATACACCCATCGCCTGTGCCGCTTTCACCTGCGCAGGGTCATTTTTATTGGTTAACATGGCACCATAATAATATGTATTGGCTATCGCTAAATCACATTGTCCTGCTGCGGCAGCTTTTATCTGATCACGATCCCCTCCCTTCGGAGGTCTAGCCATATTACTCACCAGTTTATTGCTCCATTGTTGAGCGGCTTCAGCACCATCAGCTGCAATCAGGGAGGCTACCAGCGACTGATTATAAATATTGTCCGAACCGCGAATACAGATTTTTCTTTTCCACTGATCACTGGCCAGGTCTTCATAAGTTGAGAGCTGTTCCGGTTTAACTCTGTCTTTGGCATAAAATATAACTCTGGCACGTTGAGACAGGCCTACCCACTGTCCATCAGGATCACGTAAATGGTCTGGTACAGCTGTATTTAATATTTCACTGTCTACCGAAGAAAAAACTCCTGCCTGCTTGGCACGATATAAGCGACCGGCATCGACGGTGATAAAGACATCTGCTGGTGTATTACGCCCTTCATTCTTTAAACGGGTTAATAACTTATCCGCTGATGCAGTTACCAGGTTTGTTTTTATGCCAGTCTGAGCGGTGAAACGGTCCAGTAATGGTTTGATGAGGTTTTCTTTACGACCGGAATACACATTTACTTCTGATGCCAGAACATTAGCTGACATCATAAATATCAACACACCAGCAAGATGCTTTAGATTCATTACCATGACTCCTATATAATTTTTAAAGAGATAAACAAATGTTAAAGCGGATATTAAGCAATATTTCATTTGTTGTAAATAATAATCTTTCTCATTTACATTTAAGTAGAGCTATTTATTAACCATGAAGCAATTTGAGAATTTAATTGAACCAGATAGCCTGCACTGGCAAAAATTACTTGGACTATTGAGTCAACAGGGTCTTACAGAAGATCCTGTTTTAATGAAATCACTACAAAAACTCGCACTTGGTAGTAATTACGCCATCAATCAACTATGCAAATACCCTGCTTTAATAATACATTTGAAGCACTATCAACATTTCGAGTTAGAAGCTGATAAATTAATAAAAGTATTAGAAGAAAGCAGTGATATTGTTCAAATAAAACAACAACTTCGAGTTTTTAGACATCAAAAACTGCTGGAAATAATTTATCTTGATGTCTGTTTACATGAAACAATCGAAAATACCTTACTGCAACTCAGTCAACTGGCCGATCTGTTAATTCAGCAGGCCTTAAAAAAGACTGAACAGATACTCTCGGCTAAACACGGCCAACCCGTAGATACTTTGGGTAAGGACATGTCTCTCAATATTATTGCTATGGGTAAACTCGGCGGCAGAGAGCTCAACTTTTCATCAGATATAGATTTAATCTGCTGCTATAGCGATGACGGACAATTAGACGGCTATGGAAAACTCTCTCATTCACAGTTTTTCACACTGGTGGTTAAACTTTTGAAACAATTTCTGCATGAGACAACAGCCGACGGTTTTGTTTACCGGGTAGATTTACGCCTTCGCCCCTGGGGCGATGCAGGCCCATTAGTCCTCAGTCATAATGCCATTGAACATTATTATCAACTGCATGGTAGAGAATGGGAACAATATGCGATGGTCAAAGCGCGTGTTGTAACGGGCAGCGAAACAGATAAGAGCTATCTGCAATCGATACTAAAACCATTTGTTTATCGACGTTATCACGATTACCGTGTATTTGACGGCCTGGCTCAACTCAAGTTAAAAATTGATCAACAGGCCAACCGCAAGGGCACACGTTGTAATGTAAAGACAGGAAAAGGTGGTATTCGTGAAATCGAATTTTTTGTACAGGCCTTTCAAATATTAAAAGGTGGACGTAATCACCAGTTACAGACACAAAGTCTTTTTCAGGCAATAAATCATCTTTCTGAGCAGGAAATTACCGATCCTCAGACTCTTCATAACATGCACGAATCCTATTGTTTTCTGCGTTTGCTGGAAAACAGGTTACAGATGTTGAATGATCAACAAACCCATGAATTACCGCAAAACACAAATTCTCAGTATAGACTCAGCCTGCTACTCGACTATGCAGACTGGTCAGCACTGGAAGCAGAGTTAGCCCGACACCAGACCCGGGTAAATAATATTTTTTCAACACTATTTATTCAGCACCCTGATTCTCAACAGACTGAAATCACTCTAAGCCTGGATGAATTAAGTGAACAACAGCATCTGCAGGCTATCCACAAACTGGAATTTAAACAACCGCAGAAAATCCATGACAAATTACAACAATTTTATCATTCCCACTCTCTATTATTCATGTCTGAAAAAGCAAAGAACAGGTTTCATATTTTTTTTCCGGAATTATTAAAGCAGATTTCTCAACATGAAAATCAACAAAAGCTATTAGACAAAATGCTGGTATTACTGGCCTCCATCGCCGGTCGCAGTATCTATTTTGAATTACTGTATCAAAACATACCGCTGCTGGTAAAACTGGTTTATCAGTTTAATAGTAGTAACTGGATCGCCGCCGAAGTTACTCGCCATCCGATGTTGCTGGAATCGCTGCTTTATCCAGGGCATCTCGCAGAGCGCTTCGATAAACGAAAACTACAACATGAATTACAGGTCCAACTGCAAAACGTCGCCAATGATGAAGAGTTGGAGCTGGATGTTTTACGTCAGTTTAAACGTGCGCAAACCATTGTTATCGCAACCGCAGAAATTGCCCAGGAAATAGATACTAACAAGGTATCAAGGTATCTGTCAGAACTGGCAGACATTCTATTGCAGGCTGCTTACGAGCTCTCATTAAAAAGTTTAATCAAGAAATACAGTGAACCTCAATGTGTGGTGGACCATGAACTGTTCAGCCCTGCACTAAGTATTATAGGATATGGCAAGCTGGGTGGCTATGAACTGCATTACCAGTCAGATCTGGATATCATATTCCTGCATAACTCAGCTGGTACAAAACAACACACTTCGGGTATCAAGTGTATCGATAATGCCGTCTTTTTCTCACGACTCGCGCAAAAAATAATTTCAAAAATTAGTTTACTGACGGCCGCAGGCAAACTGTATGAGATAGATACCCGGCTTCGACCCGATGGTGCATCCGGTATGCTGGTATCTCCATTACAGGCTTATGAATACTACCAGCTCGAAAAAGCCTGGGTATGGGAACATCAGGCCATCATCAGAGCGCGTTTTATTGCGGGAAACAGGGATATTCAGAAACCTTTTGAAAGCATTCGACGACAGGTAATTTCATTACCACGTGACAAAACAGATTTACAAAAAGCCATTATCGAGATGCGCCAGAAAATGTATCAGGTTAAAAAACCGCCTGAAGGTCAAACCATCAATATTAAACATTCCAGGGGTTGCATGGTCGATATCGAATTCCTGGTGCAGTACTGGGTTTTAAAACATGCAAATAAATTTGCCGGCCTGATCGAAAGCACTGATAATATCGCGCTGATAAGCGAGTTGCATCATCTAGGCTTAATAACCGATCAGGATTTGCAACTGCGTGATATTTATCCAACATTTCACAAGTGGTTACACGCTCGGGTGCTACAAAACCAATCTGCTGAGATCGACTCTGAACTGGTCAGAGACGAAATCGATATGGTTAAAACCTGTTGGAATTATACTTTTAATGAATTTTAATAAGAATTAGCTGGAGAATAGTTGATGTCGATGTCTGATCGTGATGGTTTCATCTGGTTTGATGGAAAAATGGTACCCTGGCGCGAAGCCAATATACACGTTCTAACCCATACCCTGCACTATGGCATGGGTGCTTTTGAGGGTGTTAGAGCCTATCACGCAGATCAGGGTACAGCAATTTTTGCATTAGAAGCCCACACTAACCGCCTGATCGATTCCTGCAAGATCCTCGGTATGGACATGCCTTTTACTAAACAACAGTTGAACGATGCTCAGTTAGCCGCTGTAAAAGAGAATAACCTTGATAGTGCTTATATACGTCCTATGGCTTTTTACGGCTCTGAAGCAATGGGATTACGCGCAGACAATCTCAAGGTTCACGTCATCGTTGCCGCCTGGGAATGGGGATCTTATCTCGGAGCGGAAGGTATGGAGAAAGGTATTCGCATTAAAACGTCATCATACACACGGCATCACGTAAATATTGCCTCCACCAAAGCAAAAGCTAACGGCCAGTACATCAACTCGATGATGGCATTACAGGAAGCACTCAAAGATGGCTATGATGAAGCTTTGCTACTTGATCCAGAAGGTTATGTGGCTGAAGGCAGTGGCGAAAATATCTTCATCATCAAAGACGGTATCCTCTACACACCTGAAGTAACTTCAGCACTCAATGGCATCACGCGTAAAACTATTTTTACACTGGCAGATGATATGGGCCTAAAAATAGTTGAAAAACGACTCACACGCGATGAAGTTTATATTGCCGATGAAGCTTTCTTTACCGGTACAGCCGCTGAAGTAACTCCTATTCGCGAACTGGATAATCGTTCAATAGGTGATGGAGGTCGCGGCCCGATAACTGAAAAATTACAGACCGCTTATTTTGACCTGGTTCATGGTCGAAATGAAAAACATCTTGATCTACTCACCTTTGTCAAATAACTAAGGAATACTTTTATGGTTAACCCGAATACAGCTGCACACCAGCAGGACTTTTCCACGCCTAATGCGAAAAAAGCCGTTGAAGTGAAAGCTGCTGATCTGCCTGTACATTGCCCCGTTGAGGGTTCAAGTCTGTGGAATTCACATCCACAGGTTTATATCCCTGTGGCAGAAAATGGCGGTGAAGCAAGGTGTCCATATTGTGGAACCATGTATAAATTATTAGGCTAATAAAATTTGTAAACAGGTAAATCTATTAAATGGCTCTATAGAAAAATCATGTAGATAGATTCTGTCTACAAACGGCATCATTCCCAATGCCGGTAAGTTAAGGTTTTTTGTCGTCATGCCCGCGTACGACTGCATGGATGCAGGAGGTAGAGCGAAGC